>CAYSYD010000094.1:0-8537 GCA_964435145.1 uncultured Akkermansia sp. | reverse complement strand
CAAGTAGCTCGTGCATTTCTTTTGGAGTGATAAAGCCCTCCGAATTATAGGAGATAAGGCAAAAGCGTGCGGGGATACAGGCCAGCAATTCCTCCAGTGCTTGGTGAGCAGCGGTGCGCTTGTTGAAGTCCGAACGTTGCCATGCGACCGGTATTCCGGATACCCGGGAGATATGCTCCGGCCGTTTGTAGTTTGCCAGAAGATTCAGCATAAAGTAGTTGGCACCGTAGGGATGCTGGTTATACGGAGGATCCAAATAGGCTAGGTCCAATTCCGGAAGGGTGGCTGCCACAGTAGCGGCATCTCCTTGCAGGAGGTGTAGCTCGCATTCAAAGCGTGAGAAAAGTGGGAGTGGAAGTTGAATGGGGGCCAGAATGCGCTCCAGAGCGTGCCGACCGCGCCCCCCGAATTGGCCGATTCCTCCTTCGTTTTTATAAAAGCCTTTGAAAACACCGGAGGTGTTGGTGTGTACTGAGGCTTTGTATAGTAGCGGAGCAAGGAAAAAGGGTTGCAACGCTTGCGGCATTTCCCCGATGCATCGGCGTGCGGTGTCCAAATAAATCGCATTGCGGCGGGTGTAGAAGGCTCTTTCTCCGGCTTGAATATCCGTGTCGTCCGCCGGAGCATACAATTCTGTAATGAATCCCGGTGCCCATTTTTTCTCAATTGCTCTTAAGAGTTGCCGGTGTTGCTCTTCGAGTTCCAGACTTTTTGTGTCGGAGCTGTTGGCAAGATAGCATGTGTTGAGTACTCGTGCATAGTCCTCCAAATCATTGGCGTAGAGTGTATGCGAGTGTTGCTTAAGGTAGCGGGATACAATCCCGGAACCGGAGAAGGCATCGAGGGTGCTTATTTTACGCCCACCCAATCGTATGCGTACTTTTTGTATGCAATGCTCGATGAAGCCCAGCAGTTTTCTTTTATTCCCCAGATAGGTGATAATCTGCTCTTGCAGATAGCGTTTATCTTCTTCTCCCTCTGGTGGCACCATGCTCATCGCGTGTGGAATTTTAGCAGATGTTCCGCAGTGGAGTCAAGCGGAATAAAATACGTTTCGCGATGAATGCCGCTTGTGGCGTAGTTTGCTCTCGCCATGCCGGGGGAGTTTATGCTAAACTACTGCCATGCAACGCGAGGTGGTGGAAGAATCTCTGGGATATGTTTTTACGGATGAAGCATGGCTGCGGCAAGCTCTTACTCACCCCAGTGCGGATCAGAAGCGGAGTACGAATTTGGCATATGAGCGTTTGGAGTTCCTTGGAGATGCCGTATTGGAACTGGTGGTGAGCCGGGAACTTTTTACTCGCTTTCCTAAGGCGGATGAGGGGGAGCTTACCAAGATGCGTTCTGCTGTGGTAAGCCGAGAGCATTTGGCTACTCTTTGCCGTAAGTATGGCTGGGGGGAGCAATTGGAGCTTAGCGAACAGTTAGCCGCCAATGGCGGGCGCGAGACTTTATCTATTCTGGCCAACACTTTCGAGAGTGTCATTGGTGCCGTTATGATGGATTCTAACTACAATGCTGCACGGAAAGTATCTCTCCGCTTGCTGGAGGAGAGTTTGGACAACGCTCCGGGAATGCTGGCGGTTAATTATAAGGGGCGGCTTTTGGAGCTGTTGCAGGCTATCAACGGGCAGGGCCCCAGTTATGAGGTGGAGCCGGTGGATGCCGAAAAGCCGGCCGGCCCTTTCCGTGCGCGGGTGTTTTGGTGTGAGCGTGTGTTAGGCTGTGCGGAAGGAAGCAGCAAGCATAAAGCTCAGGTGGCTGCTGCGGCTAATGCTCTGGAGTTGCGGCGCTGGGTGTGATTTTCGCTTGCTTCGGTGAATCTTGCATGTTAATATGCCGCGAGTGATGTACCAACACGCTATTATTACAGGTGCTTCTTCCGGTTTCGGCATGGCTTTTGCCCGCCGTTTGGCGGGGGATTGCGCTCACTTAGTATTGGTGGCGCGCCGGGTAGCCGTGCTGGAAGATTTGCGGCGAGAGCTGTTGGCATCTCATCCCGGGCTGGAGGTTTCCGTGCATGTTTGTGATTTGGCGGAACGAGGGCAGCGTGCCGCTTTGGCGGAGTCTCTGCAAGAGCTTTCTGCCGGTTCTCTTTTGCTAGTCAATAATGCCGGTTTGGGGGATTATGGGGAGTATGCGGAGAGTGCGCCGGAGCGCAATCACCAGATGCTTCAGGTTAATGTGGTGGCGGTGGCGGAGCTGGCGCGTGCCTTGGTGCCGCGCATGGTGGCACAGGGGGGTGGCATGATTAATATAGCCTCTCTGGCGGCGGATTTATTTATCCCGGACTTTGCGGTGTATGCCGCGAGTAAGGCTTTTGTGGCTTCGTTCTCGGAGGCGCTGCGCTTAGAGTTGCGTTCTGCCGACGTGCCTGTGGTGGCGGTGTGCCCCGGGCCTGTGCATACGGGGTTTGGGGATGTGGCGCGCCGCAAGGGGCGCACTAATGGTTATTCCCCATTTAAGAAATGGTTTTATACGCCCGTTTCCACTGTGGTGGAGGGTGCTTTAAGGGCGTTGCAGCGCCATTGTCCCAGATATTATCCTTCGTTGCGAATTCGCGTGGCGGCATTTATAGTGAGGAATGTGCCGCTGCCTGTGCTGCGGTGGATTATGGGGCGGCGCCCGCGGAGGGTATCTGCTATTCAGGAGGTAGAACAATGAGAGCGGCTAATCGCAAGCAGGTTTCTGGGTTCACGTGGTTCCGGCTGGGGATGCTGGGAGCTTTTGTGTTGGCTGCCGGCTCTTTGTATACGCCTTATCCGGCGGCTTTGGTGCGAGCGTTTCGCCCGGAGGCTCCGCAGGAGAAGGTGAGGACGGTTTATGTGGAAAAAGAGGTTCCGGCTCCGGAGCCGGAGCCTGTGACGCGGCCATGGAATACAGAGGCCGTTTTCCGGATGCCGGAAATTCAGCTTCCCCCGTTTCCTCCGGCTCTCCCGGAAAAGGTGGAACCGGGGCGTTATACGCACTTTAACAGTGTGGATCGCGGGGTGAATCTTTCCAGTGCGGTGCATTTTAATCCCGGTACGACGGCCTCTCAGGACCGTAAGTTGAAGGAGGCTTATCGGCTGGATGTTTCTTTGGAGTTGATGCTGCCGCAAGCTGCCTGCGGGGAGGAGTTGCTGCGCGCTAATCCTCAGCTGCCGGAGGTGCTGCGCTCGTACAATGAGTTGATGCAGGCGGCGCAAGTGTCCCAGTGGTACCACGCGCTTTACCTTCATAAGCAGAATAGGGTGCGCCATAATGCTGCCACGCTGGCTCGGATTCTGGATAGACATAATTTCTACGATACGGATACGGTGCTGGAGATAGAGGCTCCCTCTTCCGGCCGAAAGTTGGTATGGTTGCAAGCTGATATGGATGTGGTGAGCGATGGCTCCGATGGCGACCGCTTGCCGGATATGCCGGAAAAGGTGAAGAATAGTGATTACTACCAGCCCAGTACATCCTACCGATGGAAAAAACTGGGTGATTCTCCTAATCCATTGCTCCCGCACTGGCAGCAAAAGGTGGAAAAATTAAAGAAGGACCCCAAGGCGGCAGAAGCTCTGCGCCATGCACGCAATGTGGTGCATGACCTCAAGAAATATAGTTTCCTTTTAGCGGAGTATGATCCTTTCGTGGTGATTCCTCTTACCTTCAAATCCGGGGATAAGGAGGCTTTTCGTCCTCAGCTGGGGGATTATGTAGCCGTTATTGTGGGGAACAGGGTTTTTCCGGCTATTGTGGGGGATTATGGACCGCGTTTTAAGACGGGGGAGGGTTCCCTCCGCCTGGCGCGATTAGTGAATCCTAAGGCCACGCCTTATGCGCGCCCGGTATCTCACCTAGGGGTTAGCTACCTTATTTTCCCCGGTACGGCAGAACCGGAGAAGGGTCCCATCAATTACGAATTGATGAATCAGAAGGTGCAGCAGCTGCTTAATGAAATGGGCGGTTTGGGCGAGGGCGCTCAGTTCTGCACAGTGCAGGATTTGCTGGCAAAGCCGGAACCGGCAGAGCAGGCGTCTCCCTCTGCTCAGGAGACCCAGCCCGCCGGTTAGGCTATTTTTCTAGAACCTGAAGGCTGAGACCATGCTGCGTATGGCTTTGCCCAGTCTCTCGGAGCCATAGCAGTTTTCCCGCAGTACTCTGGCGGCAGACATACGCACCTCATTCATGGCTTTTTCTAATTTATGGAGGTGCTGCTCCGATAAGGGGCTGTTGCTTTCCGGTATGTTGTCTGCCATGAGGCTGATGGCTTGCAAAAGTCTCTGCTGTCGTTTTAGCGGTGAGGCTGCGGCATCGGCACCCTTTTTATCGTGTACCTTATGGAGCAGGGTGGCCATTTGTTCATAGCACACCAGTGTTTCCTTGGCTGTAAACTGCCGGAAACGAGCAATTTGTTCCTCCGTATCGGCATGGGCGAAAGTGCCGATAAGAAGTATAACCCCGGCTGCTAGACTTGGTACAAGGCGGCGGAGCATGGTGTTCATTGTTCTGCTTGCGGCATGGCTCCCATTAAGGGTTCCAATGCGGTTATAAGTGCCTCCGAATTGTAAGCATTTGCCATGGAAATGCGTATGATAACCTGCATGAAACTGCTGATGGTGTTTTGGGCTTCTGCCACATTCAGACTGCGGCTCACAAGAGCTTCCACACCGGCATTGGTTGCGGGCATGGCTTCCGCCTGTGCCTGCAGTTCCCGCATGCGGTGGGTGAGCTTGTTTACTGCCGGAGCTGCGGCATCTGCCGTGGAGGTGTCCTTTACTTCGTTAAGTGTTTCCGTAAGCTCCTTTACGGCTTGTATGATGTCTTTTCCCAACTGAATGTACGGCTCTGCCTCCTGAATAATGGATGCCGGGGAGGTACTGCTGCTTCCTCCGGGAATGCTAATGTCGGCAAGTGTCGGAAGGGTGGCCATGATGGCTGTTATCAGAAGGTGGCGGCTCATACGCAAATGGGTGATGTCTTCGTGCGTACACATGGTAGCGAAGCTGCTTTGCATTGTCAATATCCTTCTATGCCTTCAATTGTTTGGTAAGAAAACTTCCTAAAAAAAAGTTAGACGAGTCGAACAAAATGCTTGCATGTTCTTTCCTTTTGTGATAATCTCGCGTCAGATAATTAGACACAACTAACAATAATGAAGACAAGAATAGAAAACATACGGGCACGGGAGGTGTTGGATTCTCGCGGGAATCCTACCGTGGAAGCAGAGGTTCAACTTGCCGGGGGTGCTTGCGGGCGTGCTTCGGTGCCCAGTGGTGCCTCCACCGGGGAACACGAGGCCTGCGAGTTGAGAGATGGTGACAAGAGCCGCTATTGTGGGAAGGGCGTGAGCCAAGCCGTTCAGTATGTGAATACTGAATTGGGTACCGCGCTGCTCGGCATGGATGCCTTGGAGCAAATACAGGTGGATGCCCGTATGCGCGAGGTGGATGGTACGGCAAACAAGTCCCGCGTGGGGGCAAATGCTATATTGGCTGTATCATTGGCCACAGCACGGGCCGCCGCCGCTGCCGTGCAACAGCCTTTGTATCGCTATTTGGGCGGACCGAATGCTCATATTCTGCCGGTGCCGATGATGAACGTTCTGAATGCCGGGGCTCATTCGGATGCTCCGATTGATTTTCAGGAGTTCATGATTATTCCGAATGGTTTGCCCTCTTTCCGCGAGGCTTTGCGCTGCGGCGCGGAGGTGTTCCACTCATTGGCCGGAGTGCTGCGGGAGATGGGACTGAGTACCGCTGTGGGGGATGAGGGCGGCTATGCTCCGGCTTTGAAGAGTGCGGACGCAGCTCTGGATGCCATCATGACAGCAATTTGCCGAGCCGGGTATGAGCCGGGTAGGGAGGTATCCTTGGCGTTGGATGTGGCCAGTTCCGAATTCTACGATGCCGAAAGCGGGTTGTATGTGTTCCGCAAGAGTACGGGAGATAAGCTGACAGCGAGTGAGCTGACGGCTTATTACCGGGAGCTGCTGGAGCGTTACCCCATTATCTCAATCGAGGACGGCTGCGCAGAAAATGATTGGGAGGGCTGGAAGCTCCTGACGGAAACCATCGGCGACCGCTGCCAGTTGGTAGGGGATGATCTCTTTGTGACGAATGTGGATTTCCTGCGCAAGGGGATTGAGCGTGGTGTTGCTAATTCCATCTTGGTAAAGCTGAACCAGATTGGGTCTTTGAGCGAAACGTTCGAGGCTGTTCGCTTGGCTACAACGCATGCCTACACTGCGGTGATTTCCCACCGCAGTGGCGAAACGGAGGATTCCTTCATTGCGGATTTAGCCGTGGCTACTAATGCCGGTCAGATTAAGACCGGTTCTCTTTCCCGCGCGGATCGCATGGCTAAGTATAACCAGCTGCTGCGTATAGAGGAGCAATTAGGTAGTGCCGCCTGCTACGGCTGCTGAGTCCCGCAAGCTCTTCGAGGGAGTATTCTGCTGCCTTCCCCCGCTTAATGGAGGGGGAAGTGCGGCGGATTTTGTGTGTGCAGGCGGATTTTATGCTCGCAAATCTGTTGGAATGAGGTATAATGACCCCAGCATGGAATCACTGGCAGCCAGCTGCCGGTACCCGGCATTTTCTCATTACAACATACTCATTACTATGCAGTACACACACGAAGTCGAACAGATGTGTTGCGTCAAGAAGGGCTGCAATCACGGCCCCGCTCCCATCCCGCAGGAGGGTGCCTGGACGCAATCCACAAAGATTGAGGACATTTCCGGTCTCACCCACGGTGTGGGTTGGTGCGCTCCTCAGCAGGGTGCTTGCAAGCTGACCCTCAATGTGAAGCAAGGCGTCATTCAGGAAGCACTTGTGGAAACCATTGGCTGCTCCGGTATGACTCATTCCGCTGCCATGGCCTCCGAAATTCTTCCCGGTAAGACTGTACTCGAGGCTCTGAACACCGACCTCGTGTGCGATGCCATTAACACGGCTATGCGCGAACTCTTCCTGCAGATTGTGTACGGCCGCACCCAGAGTGCATACTCTGAGGGTGGTCTGCCCATCGGTGCCGGTTTGGAGGACTTGGGTAAGGGCCTGCGTTCCCAGACGGGTACGCTGTATGGCACTTTGGCTAAGGGCGCCCGCTATCTTGAGCTTGCCGAGGGTTACATCACCAAGCTGGCTTTGGATGCCGATGGTGAGATTACCGGTTACCAGTATGTGAAGATGGGCCCGATGATGGAAGACATTAAGAAGGGTATGGATGCCAACGAGGCTGTGAAGAAGCACACCGGCTCCTATGGCCGTTTTGCTGATGCCGCCAAGTATATTGACCCCCGCCACGAGTAAAGAACCCCTAAACATAGAACAAGATTATGCCTCTTTTTGAATCTTATTCCCGTCGTATCGACCAGATCCTCCCGGTTCTTGCTCAGTACGGTATTAACTCTTGCGAGGAAGCCGAGCAGGTTTGCCTTGCCAAGGGTATCGATGTTCGCGAAATTGTGCGCGGTATCCAGAACATTGCATTCGAAAACGCCGGTTGGGCTTACACCGTAGGCGCTGCCATTGCCATCAAGAAGGGTTGCACCAAGGCTGCCGATGCTGCTGAGGCTATCGGTGAAGGCTTGCAGGCTTTCTGCATTCCCGGGTCTGTGGCCGATGATCGCAAGGTGGGGCTGGGACACGGTAATTTGGCTGCCATGCTTCTGCGCGAGGAGACTGAGTGCTTCTGCTTCCTGGCCGGGCACGAGTCCTTTGCCGCTGCTGAAGGTGCTATCGGTATTGCTCGTTCCGCTAATAAGGTGCGCCAGAAGCCGCTCCGTGTTATTCTGAATGGCCTTGGTAAGGATGCCGCTTACATCATTTCTCGTATCAACGGTTTCACCTATTGCCAGACCAAGTTCGACTACGCTACCGGTAAGGTGGAAGTGGTGAGCAAGAAGGCTTTCTCCGATGGTGAGCGTTCCAAGGTGAACTGCTATGGCGCTGATGATGTGCGCGAAGGTGTGGCCATCATGTGGCTCGAGGGCGTGGATGTTTCCATTACCGGTAACTCCACAAACCCCACCCGCTTCCAGCACCCGGTTGCCGGTACTTATAAGAAGGAGTGCGTGCTTGCCGGTAAGAAGTACTTCTCCGTGGCCTCCGGCGGTGGCACGGGGCGTACCTTGCACCCGGATAACATGGCTGCCGGCCCCGCCTCCTATGGTATGACTGATACGCTGGGCCGTATGCACAGCGATGCCCAGTTCGCCGGTTCCTCTTCCGTACCTGCCCATGTGGAAATGATGGGGCTCATCGGTATGGGCAACAACCCCATGGTGGGTGCTACGGTTTCCGTGGCTGTGGCCATCGAGGAAGCCATGAACAAGTAATTTCCTATTCGGTATATTACTCCGATATCTCGAACACTTCCCCCTTTCGGTTTCGACCGGGAGGGGGATTTTCGTCCGGAGGGGACATTGTCGGACAAAAATCGCACACCGAAATGAATCTAGCGCTTAGGACATAAATAAGACACCGTAATTTTAATAAAGTGCCCAACGTGAGCTAATAAGCACATCAGCATGCCAGGCGGAGCGTAGCGAAGCCTGG
>CAYSYD010000093.1:0-8575 GCA_964435145.1 uncultured Akkermansia sp. | reverse complement strand
GCCTAGGATTTATCGGCACTTGCGTTCCTCAGAAAAAATCTTTGGGACACATGTGCAGAGGAACACAAAAATCACTTTTAGTGTTGCAATGAGGAGAGAAATAAGGTAGTTTTTATGGTGAAGTTCTGGTCTCTTTCTATGAAATTACACCTCCCTCTTATCCTCCGCAAGAGTCTATTTTCCCTATTCGTTGTATCTCTGAGCATTACATGCTTACCCACTGAAGCGGGAATAATGCACTCCGATGCCACGCTCGCCACTTATGCAGACTTTGGTCAGAATAAAGGTCGCTATCTCATAGGTACAGCAGTGAATGACCTACTGCAATACATTCGAACTACGGAAGGCGGTATTGGCATTGAATATACAGATGGTACACAAACATACTATATCTCCAACGAACAAGGGATGATAGACTTCAGCGGAGTGCATGATGAGGGGCATTCCTCTCTGGTGGGGTATAACATGTTGGCATCCGTACTGCACAATGGTTCGCTGAATGCCTCCTTCTGCCGGGACGATTTGGGCAATGACCACGCGCAAAATTACTCCGTGTTGGATATTCGAGGCTCCGACATTTTCCGCTTAGCTCCGGATGCCGGCAATGGCTCTTCTTATGATTACATGCTGCAACGCCAAACGCGTATTGTAACGGATGCAGTTTCCACCCCGGTCTCCACTGTGGACATCAACACCCTGCCCGGCCAACACTTGTACCACGCCGGTGCCGGCTCTATGGGCATGTACAACGAGGATACTGACACCACCAAAGGTTTGGCACACGCATACGTCTTCGTCATTGGCGATATTGCTCAAATTACCGGCATCACCATCTACGGGGAGACAACCAATAGCAGCATCTACGAAGAGTTAGGTTATGGCAACGGAATCGGTGCAAGCTTAGAAAACCCCCTACCCAATGCAATCCGAGGAGGCGATTCCGGGAGTCCCGTTTTCATTTACAACACAGCCACCGGGCAATACGAGTATTTGGCCGCCATCCAATCCGGCAATGGGCGCTCTTGGGGGCAAGCCCGAGGCAACTTGGAGTGGACCCTTGAAACGATGGATGCATTTAGTGTGCAGGTGAACATGAGTGGCTCAAATATAATCCACATAGGAGCAGTCAACACTCAGGGGGACACCATTACGGATAACAAGGGTAATAGCGGCACTATCTATACAGGCACCATTACCACGGAAGGAAAAAGCCTGAGCTTTAAGGGCGTTCAAAGCGGTCAATACACATGGCGCGATATGAGCGACCTGAAAGACACCCAAACATGGTACGCCTATGATGCCGGGAAATACGATGCAGCCAGCAATGCTGATGGCAAGCTGAATCAAACCATAGCCGACCTCTTCTACACGGAAAACATTATACTTACTCCCTCGCAAAAGAACAATACCATCATGATGGATGCCACGGTGGACATGGGGGCGGGGTACATGGAATTCCGCAAAGGTGCGCTCGATTCCGCCGCCTTCACCATCACCGGTGAGGATATTCAGCTGCACACAGCAGGGTATGTGGTGAACGAGGGCGTGGAAGTACACCTGAAACTCACCAATCCGGCGGACTATATGACGGAATGGCGCAAGACGGGCGCCGGTGATTTCTACATCGATGGTACGGGTAATACGAACGCTCTTCTCAATGTGGGAGGAGGCGGCCGCACCTTCCTGCAGCAGGAGGGCGGTTACGCTGCATACAACGTGCTGGCTAATACTAATGCTTATGTCTGCATCGATAACGTAGCCCAAATTAAACGAGATCTCACCTTTGGTGCAGGCGGCGGCACCTTGGATATGAATGGTAGCAGCATGGACTGGTACACCACCGTTGCGGGGAATGACCACTTCACCATCAATGCTCTGACGGATGAGGCCATGATTACCAATAAAGGTACCGCAGGAACTACGCTTACTTACAAGGAAAGCGGAAACACCGTTTATAAAGGTTCCTTTAGCGACTCGGTCTCAGGCTCTCTCAACATCGATTACCAAGGAAATGGCACATGGACTCTGCACAGCATTCACACTGATTTGAGCCACAACAATGCCAGCGGGCTGACTGTGAGTAATGGCTCCGTCATTCTGGTGGGAACAAACACCATCCACGGTGCAGGCTCCGAATCCGGCCTGAATGTTAATCAGTATTTCAATGAGAACGATTGGCACTATGCCGATGCTACCATGGATGTCTCCGTACGCAACGGTGCAACCTTCGAACTTGGCAGCCATGCCCGGCTTACAGGGAACGTGAGCGTGGACAAAGAAGGCACATTCCTAATGAAAGAGGGAGTGCGACACGAGCAGGAATACATCGAAGGTGGCAGCAAGCTGCAAAACACGAGCGATTTTTCTCAATTCTACGGACTGAAAGGAGATGTCAGATTAGCAGCAGGAGCTAACATGCTGGTGAAGTACGGCGAAGGTGTAACCACCTCCACCACCTATGAGGGCACCATCTCCGGCGAAGGCAACCTGACAATCGATTTAGGCCGAGGAGACAAGCGCTTTGTGCTTTCCGGAAATAACACCTTTAGCGGTACTAAGACCCTGACCTCCGGAGGTCTGATTGCTACCTCCAATGCCGCTCTGGGCAACACGGACACAAACCGTTGGAAAATTAGCAAGGATGCTTGGCTGGCATCTCGCGGTTTCACAGATGATTGTGACATCCTGAGTTACATTGATTCCACTTCCAATGGTTCTCTAGCTCTTTCGAGCGACTTAACCCAACAGCTGAATCTCAGCGAACACAAAGCTCTCTATTTAGGGGCAGAGCAAGGAAAAACCATACAGTATGGTGCAGCAGATACGGCAGTAGAACTAGCCGCAGTAGAAGGCGCATGGCGCCTTGGCGGCGGCGGCGGTGATTTGGTAGTCAACTTTAAACTGACCGGGGAGAACAATCTTCTTCTGGGAGCCAGTGAGGATTCCATCGGCAGCGTCTATTTGGCCAATACAGGTAACACCTTCTCCGGCAACATCATCTTCGTGGGCGAAGGTGTAACGCTGGACTATGCCACCGGAGCCCTCGGGCAATCCAAGGCCACACTGAGTTATGGCAACGGCATGGCTCTCAATCAGGGAGCGGATATCGCCCGCATGGACACCATTTCCGATGGCATGGCACTGCTGAACAAAGCCGGTTCCGAAGCTGTGGTTCTGAGTGGGCACAGCAATCTGGTGTTAGGAGCTTCCATGGATACGGTGTATAGCGGGCATCTTTCTCTGGCAGAGGGGCAGGATTACCGTTTTGGCGCCATGAATGGAGCCCGGCTCACCATTGCCACGGAGCTGAATGATATTCATGACATTGTTATTGACGGACAAGGAACCACGGGCGGCACCGTAATTCTGGCCGGCAATACTACTCTAGCTAATGACATTACCGTTATGGGCAACCGCGATTCCGCCGCGGCAGGCGATATTACCCTCGCCATCGGGCGGGATGTGAAAGCCACCGGCAGTATTGCCCTGAACAATGGTGGTTCTCTGGATGTAGCAGGCCATCAGCTGACGATGAATCAAGGCATTACAGGCAGCGGCATCGTGATTGACAGCACCGGCGCGGGTTCCCTTGTATTCGACACGAATAGCGGCGCCATCTCCACCGATGCGATGCTGAACCTGAATACCATCCGCAAGATAGGTGCGGAGGACTTGAACATGAGCGGCACCCACGCCTTCGATACCCTGAAGGTGGAAGAAGGTTCCCTTGTGCTGAATGGCAACCTCTCCGCCTCCGCCAATAGTCAAATCCAGCTCGGAAATGGTACAACTCTGGATTTACAAAACTACCAAGCAAGCATTGGCATCTCCATGGAGGAAAACGCAGGTGAGGCTTCTCTTGTCGTGCAGAATGGTAAAACCACCACGCTTAAAAATGGCATCAGCCTGGGCAAAGGCTCCCAACTGAATCTAACAGGCTCCGACAGCATCTATGCTCTGAGCGGTGCCAGCTACGGCGGAGAGAGTGCCACCCTTTCCCTGCAAGCCAAAGAACTCCATTTTGCCACGAATAATGCCGTGGAAATCCTCGGAACGCTGGAGGTACAAAACAATGCCAAAATTTACTCCGATGGCACGGCCACGGATATGGAGCGCAACATCAGCGAGTTGAAAATTTCCAACGGTTCCATAGTTACGCTGGATGAACGTACTTGGAGTACGGTATGGAACTTGGGCAAGCTGACGGGTGAAGGCGATCTGCTCTGGAACTCCAACACCACCCACAATACAACCTCCCGTTTGATTCTTAGCGGAGAGGGCGATTTCTCCGGCAGTATCTCCATGGATCGCCTGTACGAGAAAAACAATCGTACCCACGGAGCCTTCCTTGAACTCGCCCATGACCAAGCTGCCCGGAATGCCTCCATATCCCTTACAGGTAAATCTGCCAATGCCGTGGCCTCTCTGGCCATCAACACGGGCAATGCTCATATCAAAGGGCTCGAAGGTAACGCCCACAGTTATGTTTACGCCGGAGAATCCCTTGTGGATTCGCCCATGACCGGCACAACCCGCCCGAGTACCACCCGCTCTGCCCTGCTGACGATGGATGTGGACACCGGCAAGAGTTATACCTATGCCGGCACTCTGGGTAATACCGCAGATTCGCTCTCTCAGGGAGTGAGCTTGGTGAAGAGCGGAGCCGGTACACAAATCTTCACCGGGGAAGTCTCCGTGAACGATATTTGCGTACAAGAAGGTTACTTACTGCTAAATGCCGACAAACTTGCCATGCGTGGCAATGTGAGTTTGGGCTATGGAGCCGAATTAAGCATGGGGGATTACACTCTTGCTGCTGGCAAAACCTTCCAAGTACTCAGCGGTGCGGAGGAAGCAGCACAAAATGCCTACTTCTCCGGGACGTTGAATCTGGCCGGAGGCACGCTTTCCTTCTCCGGAGATGCTATGCAGAATGCCCGCAACCAGGAAATGGCGGTGCTGGGACTGGCGGCGCTGAACTATCAGCCAAACAGCACACAGGCTATTCACTTCGAGAATACAACCAAACTGACTCAGGGCTCCACCTATACTCTGGCTACAGGGGACTGGTCCGGCGTGAGCACCTTTACCGCCACAGGCTTAAATTACTACGATGCAGTCTTCTCCAATAATGCAGATGGGCTCCGTGTAACACTCAACTTGCAGGATGGCTGCCAAATCTGGGATGGCTCGGAAAGTGCCGGCATTTGGAATGCAAGCACATTCGGCAGGCAGGATTCCATCCTTAGCAGCAGCTCCACAGCTGTGTTTGATTCCTCCGCCTCCGGCAGAAACGTTCTTGTAGGCAGCAATGTTGCCGTAAATAAAGCCGTATTCAACTCCGCAGAGGAATACAGTTTAAGAGCGCAGGGCGGCACCGCCAGCGTGGGCAGCCTCCTCGTCCAAGGCGGTGGCAATCTCACCATCGAGGATGGGATGACAGTAACCGGAACGACCACCATCGAAGAAGGTCAGTTAATCATCAAGGGCACGAACATCCTGAAAGGCTCCGTTTCCGGCAATGGAACTCTTGTGCTGGATTGGGGTGCCGGTAATGCCGGTACGCCCACCCTCTCCGGGCTGGATACGCTGCATCTTGTAAGCGGCACATATGGGCACGTCAACGCCCCCTTGCAGGATGTGGACAACATCGTTGTGGAGGACGGTGCCACCTATGTTCAGGGTGTAAGTGCTGAGTATGATGGTAACATTACCTTCAAGGGCGGCACCCTGAGCCTCCTTGGCGGTTCCATCAGCGGTAATCTTATTCTGGAGGGAGACCTCACCTTGTTTGTGCAGAGCTTCGGCTTGGATGTTAAAGCAGAGGTGAAATCCCAATTTGTGGGCAATGGCCATACCATTACCCAAAATAGTGACTCCACCAGCGGCGTAGTCCGCTTTGGCGGAGCCTCCTCCGGTGTACTGGAAAACTATGTGGTTAAGAAGGGTATTCTGCAATTTGACGGCAAATCTCACAGTGGGCACGGCACGCTCTCCGTAGAATCTCAAGGTAAACTGCGTGTGGCCGGAGGCAGTCTCAGCGCGGAGAAGGTGAACCTGAATAATGGTGCACTGGAGATGAAGACCGGCACCACCCTGATGACGGATATCAAGATAAACAATGCCGGAACCATCACCATCGAGGGGAGTGATTCCGGCATCAAGGGCAGTATTTCCGGTCATGGCTCACTTACCCTAACAGGTAATGCCAATAGCAACAGCATCGTACAATCCACCCTACTGGACGGGGAGGACGGGGCTCTTGAGCTGAATCTCTCCGGTGGTACCATCTCGCTCACGGCGGTCAATAACCACAGCGGCGGCACCACCATCAATGGCGGCACACTGATTTCCCGCAATTCTCAGGCTCTGGGTACAGGCGTGTTAACAGTGAATGAGGGAACCCTTCTACTGGACATCACCGGTATGGGCGCTCTAGGTTCTATTTCGGAGCTGGTACTCAACGGCGGCAAGGTGGATGCCACAGCTGCCAGTTATACAACCGATTCCTGCTTGGCACTGGGTGGCACGATTACGGCTCATGGCGGTTACATCGATTTGGGCAACAGTTTCACCTCCACGGGAACGACATATACCATCTTCGATCTTACCACCGAAGGGCTTGTGCTGGATAATCTCTCCGCTCTCAAGAGCCACATCCTGATAAACGGCAATACCCTGAGCGCTTACACGGGAGCCGATTTCCGCCAAAATGGGGACACGGTAACTCTCTCCTTCAGCAGCTTCGCTCTCGCCAATTATGTTTGGAATGGCGGAAACGCTGCCACTACTTGGGATAAAGAAACAGCTCTGTGGGATGTGACCCCCGATATTCCGAACGACAACATTGCCTTCAGCAATGGGACCAACGTGGTCTTTGCCTCCGATGCGGATGTGACGGTGGCCGATGATGTCTCCATATACAATCTGGACATTAAGGACAACGTGAATTTGATGACTCGCGGCAAGGTGGATATCCAAGGAACGCTGACTGTAGGTAACAACGTCAGCTGGGATTACTCCGGCGATATGCACCTGAGCTTTAACGAGAGCGATATGAGCAAATTCAAATCGCTCAACGTAGGTGACGAAGCAAGCCTGACGGTTAGCTCCACCGGCACTTCGAACACGGAGGCCGCCAATCTTGGGCAGGTAACGGGTTCGGGGGATGTTATCCTGAGCCTCTCCGCTTCCAACAATGGTAAGGGGGTCAACCTTGCCAACTTTGCGGGGGATGTAACAGTGAAATCCGGTAAACTTTTAGCGGATACCACCACCCTGAATGGAAATTCCACGCTGAAGATGGCGTCTAACAGCATGCTTATCTTCAATGGTTCCAACGTGGAAATATCCAACAACATTGAGCTGAATGGCGCCAGTACTCTTTATGTAAACGGCGGCAAATCCGGCATTATCTCCGGTTGCATCAGCGGCAGTTCCTCACTTTTCAAGGATGGCAGTGGTTCCCTTACATTTACACAGCAACACACACACACCGGTATTCTGCAAATTGATTACGGCAGCATTATCCTCGATATGGAGGGTGGTGGCATCTACAAGCTGAACAACCGAGTTTCGGGCTGGTATGGCTCCCTAACGGTGGCGGAGGGCACCACTCTGGATAACAATGGGAAAAACGTAGCCGTTGAGCTGAACATACAGAACGGAGCCTCCGCCATCTTTAACAAAGCAGAACAGATTACTTACAAAGCCACCGTGAATGAGGGTGCCACTCTGAGCTTCCGGCAGGAATTCTCCGGCACAGCATCTGTCAATTACATATACGGCAGCGGCTTGCTGAATCTGAACCTGAGCGAACAGGAAGGAAACAAACTGGCTGTGGCCGATAGTTTCGGTGGTACCACCCACATCCAGCGCGGCAGCTTCACGCTCAACAATAGCAGCTTCGGTAATGCTCTGAGCATGGGAGAAGGCTCTGCCTTGTACCTCAGCTCGGGCAGCAGTTACACGCTGAATAAGGGGCTAAGCCTCACCGGCACGGCTCAAATCAACCAGAAGGATGGTGCATCTCTCACCATTAGCTCCGACATTGCGGGCAATGGCATCTACGACCGCCGTGGCTCCGGCAGCCTATCGATTACAGGTGATGTTAATCTGGTCGGCTTCTCCCAAGACATCAGTGAGGGAAGCAGCACGCTGAGTGGCGCCACCAGCTTGGATAAGCTCACCCTCAATGGCGGAGAGCTAAACATTACCGGCAGCGCCAACCTCGGCACCATTGAGCAAACGGAGGGCATACTCACCATCAATGGTTCCACCGCCAAGAACACCCAAAGCATTGGGGATATTACCATTTCCGTCGGCGAACTGAAGATAGGTGGTAACAATAGCTCCCAATTGGATGGCAACATTACCGTAAGCAACAGAGGCACCCTCCGCTTCACAGGAGCGGGATCCGATGTTCTGGATTACACCAAGGGCAAGGCGATTGTGGTAGATGGCGGCACTGTGGATTTCGGCACCACACGCCAAACCATTCAAGGCTGGAATGTCACGTTAAAGAACGGAGCCACGCTTTCCGGAGCCGGTGCTAGTTATTCCGGCACCGTCTATA
>CAYSYD010000092.1:0-8597 GCA_964435145.1 uncultured Akkermansia sp. | reverse complement strand
AGCAAATAAGGATACCGCGATCCGCCCGCCCATCCACCACACGTCGGCAGACGGTTTCTGCGTAGTCTGCGTAGTTGCAGGATTCCTTAGTGGCAGGCCCAATATCTTCCACCTTGTAACCCCAGCTCTCCAGGATTTCAACTGCAGCTTCCTTCAAATCCACGCCTTTGTGGTCTGAACCGATAACGATGCGGAGTTCCGTATTCATGCGCTTATATGCCGGGAAAAACGTACCGGGGCATCCTACCACAAAAGCTATATCGGCGCAAGTGTTATTTCTGTTCACCATGGTAGCCCTTTTTTTGATTTTTTGCCATACGGTGCGGGCAATGCTCTGTTTTATGCCTGACAGGAAAGAAAATCTGTGGTAGAATCTTTTCACGCACCATGGCTTTTACCCATTTACACGTTCATACCGAGTATTCCCTGCTGGATGGCATGATCCACACAAAGGATTTAATTAAGAAATGTGCCTCCATGGGAATGAACTCCGTTGCCATTACGGATCATGGTAACGTGTTTGCTGCCATTGAATTCATGGTGAACGTCAAGAAACATAACAAGGGGATTTTAGAGTGGAATAAAGAACACCCGGAGGAGAAAAAACCGGTGTTTAAACCTATTTTAGGCTGCGAAGTCTATGTGGCACCCACTCCGCTGGACGTCAAAAAACAAATCCCCGGGCGCAACAAATATGGGCATTTGGTACTACTTTGCGAAAACAACATCGGCTGGGAAAACCTCATCAAAATTGTGTCTCGGGGGCACTTGGACGGGTTTTATTACAAACCGCGCATCGATTATGATACCCTGCGGGAATTCAGCCGTGGGCTTATCTGCCTGACGGGCTGTATCTCCGGTCCCATTCAGGAGTGGTTATTACGGGACGACCCGGAAAAGGCGGAAGCGGTACTTTTAGAACTCATTGACATCTTCGGAAAGGACAATCTGTTTGTGGAGCTGCAGGACCACGAGCTGGAGGAAGAGCGCCGTGTTACACCGGAGCTTGTACGCTTGGCTCGCAAGCACGACGTGCCTTTAGTGGTGACGAACGATGCCCACTTCCTGAACGAGGATGACCACGATGCCCACGACATTCTCATTTGCGTGGGAACGGGTAATAAACGCATGGACGGCAAGCGCATGCGCTATCCCAAAAGCGTTTATCTGAAGAGTGAGGAAGAAATGCGCCTCCTCTTCCCGGAATACCCGGATGCGTACGAAAATACAAACATTATCGCCGAACGCTGCAATACCTCTATCAAGCTGGATTCCACCTCCACAGAACGCTACCCGGAATTTGCCACTCCCGATGGCTCTCCCCGCGAGGAGTACCTCAAAAAAATTTGTTACGAAGGGCTGGCTGAGCGCTATGGTAAAGAGCGTGCGGAAAATGACCAGGAATTGCGCGCTCGCTTGGATTACGAGCTGGAGATTATCAACATGCTCCGTTTCCCCAGTTATTTCCTCATTACGGCGGACTTTATCAACTGGGCCAAGAATCACGATATCCCCGTGGGGCCGGGGCGTGGCTCCGCTGCCGGGTCTTTGGTGGCTTATGTGATGAAAATCACCAATATCGACCCTTATGCCTTTGGCCTCATCTTCGAGCGATTTCTGAATCCTGAGCGTGTGAGCCCTCCGGATATCGATATCGACTTCTGCCAGAGCCGGCGCCCGGAGGTTATCGACTATGTTCGCCGTAAATATGGTGAGCGTGCCGTGACACACATCATCACCTACGGCACCATGGGTGCCAAATCCGTCATTAAGGACGTAGCCCGTGTATTGGACATGAGCTACTCTGACAGTGATAAAATAGCCAAGCTGATTGAGAGCGGCCCCGGCGTCACGTTGGATAAGAGCTATGCAGCCAACGAAGATTTGCGGAATTTATTGGAACAGGACGACACCTATAAGGAGGTGTGGTCCTATGCCAAAAAGCTGGAAGGAACCATCCGAAACGTAGGAATGCACGCTGCCGGTGTGGTGATTGGCGACCGCCCGCTGGATGAGTATGTGGCTCTTACCCGCGATGATTTGAGCAATCCCCATGGGGAAGTTGTGGCCCAGTGCGATATGGGCGCCATTTACAATGCCGGTTTGTTAAAGATGGATTTCCTCGGGCTCAAAACGCTCACGGTCATGAAAGATGCCGAGGGATATGTGCGAAATCGAGTGCCGGATTTCCGCTACGATACGGTGGATATTAAAGACCAGCTTACTCTCGATTTACTGAACAGGGGAGACACCATGGGGGTCTTCCAGCTGGAATCCGGCGGTATGGTGGATACCTGCCGCCGCTATGGCATTGATTCTATTGATGATATTATTGCCCTGCTTGCCCTTTATCGCCCCGGAGCCATGCAGTTCATGGATGACATGATTGCCGTGAAAAAGGGGCTTAAACAAGCCGAATACGAGCATCCCCTGCTGGAAACGGTTTCCGGTCCCACCTATGGCGTGATGATTTATCAGGAACAGGTGCAGGCCGCCGCCAAATTGCTGGCAGGCTATACGCTGGGTGGTGCAGACCTTCTGCGCCGAGCCATGGGGCATAAAGATATGCAGGAAATGGCGGAGCAACGCCGCCGCTTTGTGAAAGGCTGCTGGGAAGTAAACCGGATTGAGGAGGATACGGCAAATGCCATTTTCGATAAAATTCAAAAATTTGCAGGATACGGTTTTAACAAATCGCACTCAGCCTGCTATGGGCATATTTCGTACTGGACGGCATACCTCAAGGCTCACTACCCGGTAGAGTTTCTTTGCGGCTTAATGTCCAACGAATCCACAAACGAGAAAATCGGTGTCTTTATTCAGGAGGCCAACCGCATGGGTATAGAGGTACTGGGTCCCTGTGTGAACCACTCCGATATCAAATTCTGCCCGGAAACGATGCCCAATGGTCATTTAGCGGTGCGTTTCGGTTTAGCCTCGGTAAAAAGCATGAGTTCTGAAACCGTGCGAGTCATTGTGGAGGAACGAAAAAAGAACGGACCTTACGCCAGCTTGGAGGATTTTTGCTACCGTATCCCCCCCCAGTCGGTACGCCGCAACCAAATTGAAGTTTTGGTGCAGTGTGGTGCTTTTGATTGGATGCATGTATGCCGCGCGGCCATTTTTGAGCGGATAGAACAGTGCATTGATGGTGCAGCCAGTGTTCATAAGGACAATGAAGCCGGGCAAATGGCGCTTTTCGATATGACGGAGACCACCACCACGCCTGCCCCCAATGCGGAACTATTGCAGGAATGGCCCAAGGAGAAACGTTTGGATGAGGAAAAATTCTTAACCGGTGCCTATTTTACCGGCAACCCCTTGGATAGCATGCGAGGCATCATTGACCAGCCAAAGTATGTACCCATTGGTACCCTGCCCGATTTGACGGCAGAGGAAATCCGCGGTTCCCGGGATATGGCAGGAATGCTGCGCGCAGTAAACATCAAAATCAGTAAAAATAGCGGGCAAAAATTTGCAATTATCACAGTGGAGGACTTTACCGGCAGCACGGAAGCTCTCCTATGGGGGGATTCGTACGCCAAGGCCTCTGCCGTGGAAGGTCTATTGCAGGTAGGTTCCTTTGTCCAATTCCGAGCCCGTATTCAGGAAGATGAAAAATCCGGAGGCAAAAAAGTATCCGCCAATAATTTAGAACTCATCAGCACCGGAAACGGTCGGCGGCGCAGCAAGGCGCCGGCTCATTACGAAATTACCCTCAATACGGCACGCCACGATGCCGGGGATATTACCCTCATTAAGGAAATCCTGCTGCGGCATCCCGGCAAGACTAAGGTGCAAATGACATTCCGAAACTCCTTAGGTAATCGCCTTAGTATAGAGTTAGGAGAACGCTATTGTGTTACTCCCTCCCCTAGGCTTAACGAAGAACTTTCCCTCTACTCCTAAATCATGGTTATGAAAAAATGGATGCTTCCGCTATGGGTGGTTGTGGCAGCTTTGGGTGCTACTGCCGGTTTCTGGGTGGGGCTGCACAAGGCTCCGCAGCAGGAAACTGCTTCTGAAGGCACACTCTCCGCCGTGCCAGATGCGCCGAAAACGGATTCTTTCACGCTCAAACTTTTTCAAATGGAACTGGCGGATTCCCGCAAGACCAACACCACGGTGGCACCTTACGCAATGGCGGAACTATTGCACACCTTAGCCCCGCTTCTTGGTGGAGAATCACAAGAAGAATGGAAGCGCATCGGCCTGCCGGATATGGGCGAGCCCCCCCTCCGGGCTCCGGCGTTGACTGTTTTGCGTGCCCTCGATAAGCGAGTGGCAACACTCCCGGGCGCGCCCTCCTGCCTTCCCCTCCCCATGGCGGAGGATTTACCCCTTGCCTTGAGTTTGTTTAACAGAACACTGGCAGAGGATTTGGGATACCCCAATGCCATTGTTGCCAGTACAACCATGGTTCCTGCGCATACAAAGCTATTATTAGGAGCTACAACGCATCTGAAGGCAGAATGGGCAATCCCCTTTAATGCTGGCCATACACAAACGGCAGATTTTTACAACGCTAACGGTGCTATGCCACACCATCAGCAAATGCACAATAGGGGACAATTCCAAACAGCGGAGGCTGCGGATGGTAGCTGGAAAGCAGTAAAAATTCCCCTCAATAATGGGGGCGATAAGGATTCGGCAACCTTATCCCTCACGCTCATCATGCCTCATACGAACGCTCGGGAGCTGGCGACTTCGCTTACCCCGGAGTTCCTGAATCTGGTGAGAAAGGAATTAGCGAATAGCCGTCCGAAAGATTGCGAGATAAAAATGCCCCGTATTTCATTTACCCCGCCTTCTGCAGATGTGCGGCAACTATTTCGCCAACTGGGATTGAAGAGTATATACGATACCGAAACGGCGGATTTCTCACCGCTCACGCCGGATAAAATTACTATGGGCGCTGCTGTTTTTGCCTTTTCTCTGGAGTTGACGGAAAACGATAAAACACCGCATGTTCCCCAGCCGGAAGGCGCAGAAACCGGCATAGTGTTTGACCACCCCTTCATCTGGTTTATCAGCGAAGAGGAAAGTAACCACCCCTTCTACTTTATGGGGATGGTGGAGAATCTTTAATCATACGGCGGTGCTCCTCTCTCGCTGCGAGAGATAGTTGGATGGCATTAGCCGTATTATGGCAAAAAACGTAGAATGCCGGGCCTATGTACGCCAAAGGTGAAGCGAAGCCCTGCCCGGCCATATATAAGGTCAAAATAGTATTTTTTTGCCCGAGTGCCTGAGAACACTCCCTCTTTAAATGGGGATAGCCTAACCAATAGCCACCCACAAACCCCACGGCACAAACCACCATGGCACCTAATGCCATGGGCAGCATTTCCTGCCAAGAGCTTTCTATTTCCAACACGCGATGTGTTCCCCCCGCTGCCACAATAGTCAGATTCACAATCCAAACAGCTAAAGAAAAATCCCGAAGACGCGGAGCCCAGTATCGGCAACTCGGGTAAATCCGACGCAGGATAATAGCAACCAAAGCAGGAATGGCCAGCACTGTACTTAATTGCATGGCTACCTCCCCCGCTAAATGGAAGTAACTAAGCTCCGGGGCATGCAATATGAGAGGCATGAGCAGGGGCATCAGCAGCCCAAAACAGATATGGCTCAGCACAACTGCTGTGGTGCTGAATTCAACATCCCCTTTTAATAGACTTACAATAATGGGGCTGGCGGATGCTATGGGTGCCATGGCACAGTAAAACAGGCATTCGGCCAATATCGGTTGTCCGAGCAGCATGGACACTCCCCAAAAAGCGAACCCCAAAAGCTGAATCACGAGCAATACCCATAAGTGCATGCGCCTGGGTTTGAGGCGTTTTACATCTATCCCGATGAAGGTGATACTAAGCATCAGCGCAATGCCCCATGGCAGAAAGCTCCGCATCGGGGCAATTTCTGCATGGAAGATGCCGCCCACAACAAAGGCCAGCACCATGAATATGCTGCGCAGCTGCTGAATCATACGGCAGGAGCCTGAGGCTTACTCTCCTCCATGCGTTTCTCAACCACGGCGGTGGTGGCATCGTCCTTCCGGGGGCGGGGATAGGCTATGCGATTGTGGTGCATGGTGCGGATGGTGCTGAAGAATGTCTCTTTCAGCTTCTCGATATCCCCCAGTGTCAGTTGGCAATCCTGCAAATGCCCATCCAGAATACGGCCTTTAAAAATGCCGTTAATCATGGTACGAATGTCCTCCTCCGTAGGATGTTGAAGCGAGCGGGTGGCACTTTCCACCGCATCTGCCATGCTGACAATGCCGGATTCCCGCGTTTGTGGAATGGGACCTTTGTATGTGAAAATATCCTTATCCACTTCCTCCGGGCATGTGTCGATAAGTCCCTCCTCGAATTTCCGCTTCTCTTCCTCGTAGAAATCCATGGCTTTGCGGTAGAAGAAATAGGCCGTGGAAACGCCGTGATGCTCGCGTATCACGTTGATAATACGTCGGTTCAACCCATATTCCTGAGCCATTTCCACGCCCTCGCTTACATGGCCGGTAATAATACGGGCACTTGCTTCCGGCGTAAGCTCTGCATGAGGGGAATTACCCATATCCGCGATATTCTCCGCAAAATACTGAGGATTGCTTATTTTGCCAATATCATGGTAGAGACCACATACTCCGGCTCGGGTCACGTCGGCACCCACGGCTTCTGCACCGGCTTCCGCCAGACGCTGCACCACCAAGCTATGGTGGAATGTTCCCGGGGCTACGATTTGCAGCTTGCGCAGAAGCGGGTGATTCATATCCGCCCACTCGAGCCATGTGATGGGGGTGGAAATGTTGAAAAGCCGTTCCAAGGCGGGCATCATCCCCCCAACCAGAGCAGAAAGAATAAAATTAACTCCCACCGTGACACCTAACTCCGCCGCAAAACCGCTCACGCTAAAACCGCCACGAAGCCCCAGCAAGGGCGCCTCTGTATTCTCCGGCTGGCTGGCAAAGCCAAAAAGCAGCATTACACCAATAAACACTACAGCGCTGGCAGCAAAGCCTGCGCGTAAAATCTGCTCTCGCTTGTGTACACGCCCTGCCATATTGGCGCATATAAGCCCGGTTACCAAGCTGACACAGCCGTAATTAAGCAACACGGTATGAGGTGTGTTTGCCGGGAAAAACGCTACGCCCAGCATAGTGCAGCACAGTGCAGTATAGGCGCCTATGCGGCGACCTTCCATCACTGCCAGCACAGTGGGAGCCAGCACATAAGGCAGCCAAAGCAACCCCTGCGCCATCGTTTTATAACCGGGCACAACATTGCAAAGGGCTGTAACACATGTCATAATGAGCATCTGGCACACTACCATTACAACCAGCAAGAGCGCACGGCGCACAGTAAGTTGCATGTGTAAACGGGAAAGAAAAGCCAATAGTACAAGAGAGCAGCCCGTAAGAGCAAGCCAGCAGACCCGGAACGCAGCATCCCACCAATCGGCTGCAATGGAGGTGGTTACAAATCCCAGCACGGCAATCCCCAGCAGAGCCAAGAAAATCATCACCTGAAAACTACCGCTAAAATGAACCGTAGGGTCATCCCCCGAGCGGCGGATGGAAGCTAGAATCTTAAACATATCACACAGGGTTAGAACTTATGGTGCCCGGTGCGGGGCACTTCGCCATTATACCAGCGGGTGCATCCAAAGCAAGAAAATTCACATTGGTGGTCTCAGAGCAGGCGGAACCACAGGAGGAAGGCCGGCACAAGAAGAGCAAGCCCGCAGAATCCCCCGGCATATTCTCGCGGCCAGCGGGAAGAAAGCTGGGCATAGCCCTGCAAGCACCCGGCTCCCACAGCCACGCCAAGGCACACACCCCGCTCATAATGGGGGAGAATCCACGCTGCATACAAAGTGGCGCAAACAAGAGCCAGCATACCGCAAACGGTGAGCGTATCCATCTCGCCGTCTCGTTCAATTCGCTCTGTCTCTCTTGCTGCCAAGTAGAAAAGTAGCCCCACATAGCAGAGGGGGGCAGAAAGCAGCTGGTTCACAGGAGTATGGATGAAGCTGTAATAGAAAGCCGGCATCGCGCACAACTGGGCGGCAGCCAGCGCAAACAGCAAGCGGCGCAGCTCTTTTCCTATTTCGCCGAGAAAGCGCGCAAAAGTACCTACCAACAAAAAGAACAACACGCCGAAGGAATACCCCAAAAGTGCTTGGCCCACATAATACAGCTGAATCCATATGGTCGCCATTGTCACGCCAAACAGCAGAAGGAGCATGGGCACAAGATGGCTGCGGTAATAGCCTGCCCCGTACGAATCTTCCTCCCTCAATCCACGATAAAGCCGCCCGGCTACCACCCATACCCAAGCGGCCGAACTTGTAACAACCAAGGGGCCGGGAGTCACCATGGTTGTGTCCATGTGAGCAGCATAGGCTAACGCCCACACCAGAGCGAGGATGAATACATCCGCACCCCAGAACTTCAATTGCAATACCCGATTCATCTATTCGGCAAGCTCAGTGTACCAAAGGAGCAGGAATTATAGGTCAAAATACGGCTGTTGACAAGACGCACATGTGTCCCAAAGATTTTTCCGAACAGTAGCAAAATAGCCAAAATCAGG
>CAYSYD010000091.1:0-8704 GCA_964435145.1 uncultured Akkermansia sp. | reverse complement strand
GCAGCCAGAGCAGCCAGAGCCAGCAGGCTCAGCGTGGCGGTGGCGGGCTCCGGTACGATGACGCCGATGCTCAGGGTGCCTTCGCCCACGCCTTTGGAGGTGTCGTATTCCAGGAAGTAATCCGCCGTCAGGTTGGTGAAGTAATCGTTTGCCTGTACGCCATCGCTCAGGGAGAAGGCGGTGGCGGGTTCTGTTTGCGTGCCCAGATAGAGAGCATCTATCCCGGTGAAGAGGGTGATTCGCTCTCCGGCTTTGAGCTGCTGCACAGCGTTGTATTGAGCACCGCTCAGGCTCAGGCCGGTTTCCAAGCGCACATCGCTGCCCATGTTTACGGTGCCTTCCATGCTGAGTGTGGCACCGCTCTTCAGGGCTAGGTCGGCATTCAGTGTTACGCCGGAGCCGAAGGAGGCAAGGCTGTTTACATTGATGTGTGCTTCCTGCTCTGCGGTTACGGCGCCACCGGCATAGACGCCGATGGAGAGGCTGCTTGCGATTTCGAGTTCCTTGAGATCCAGAGTGGCTATATTCAGCACGTTGATGCTGCCGCCGGTGGCATGCAGGCCGCTGAGGGTGTTTTGGCTGTTATCGACCGTGAGGAGTCCGTTGCCGCTATTTTCCACGGAGGAATGGGTGAGTGTGTTGCTGAGGGTGGCATCGCCGGCGGTGTATTGGAGGTGACCATTGCTGAATACGAAGGCGGATTTGAGGACGTTGTATTCTTCGTCGCCATCTGTGCAGACCATGCGAGCATCCGTTTCAGCGTTACGATTCGAGAAGATGACGTGGTCCTCCGTGTTGCTGAGGCTTGCACCTTGTTTCAGGATGATGGCTGTATTGGCGTGGTCGTGGCTCCATATATTTCCGGTAATGGTGAGGTTCGCATTTTCGGCTAATTGGAAAGCCCCTGTGGCGCTTTTGCCCATAGAGCCATCCAGCATGCCCACGGTGTTTTCTTTGCCGGAAAGGATGAGTGTGCCGGCTCCGGTGCGCAAAGTGGCGAGCTTGACCCCGCCGGAGAGTTCCAGAGTGCCGGCTCCCTTCTTGGTAAGGGTGTAGTTGCCGCTTATGTTGCCGCTTATGTTGCCGGAGCAGCCGCTGTTGGAATGGATGTCCGTGCCGGCTTGCAGTATGACGTTTCCTTTGATTTGCGTGCCGGTGCCGGCAAATACCAGCTGGCTATTGGCGGAGTTAAGGATGAAATCCGGATGCTCCTCCCCGAAGGTGGAGCTGCTGAGCAGAATGCGTCCTTGGTTTAGTTGCACTGTGCCGCTCAGCCCGCTGAAGTTAAAGGCGGTGCCGTTAGTATTGGGCATATCGTAGTGAAGTACTACGGTGCCGGTGCCGCTCACGCGGTCCAGCAGGGCGGAGTCGGCGCTGGCGGTGCTTAGATCCAGTACGCCCTTATTTACCACGATGGAGGAGTTCTCCAGCACGCTGAGGGCGTTGCTGCCCAAAATGAGCGAGCCTTCTCCTGTTTTTACCAAAGAGCCGGTACCGCTGAGGGCTGAGTTGAGGGTGATGCTGTGCCCATTTGTATCGAATTCTGTGCCGCTGCCGGTGCCTACCAGTTCAACAGTGCCGCCGCTGATGCTGAAATCCGCCGTGGCGGCAATGGTGCCATTGCCCAGCTGCACGATATCATTCGTGCCTATGCCGGTGATGCCGCCGCTGCCGATATTCAGGCGCGCTGCTCCAAGTATCAGCGTGTCCGCATTGCTTCGAGCAGCGGAGAAGAGGATGCCTTTCAGATTGGCTTCGCCGGAATTCGCTTCAAAACGCCCGCCGGAGTCCCATCCCATCAGCAGGCGGGTGTTCTCTGCCGTGAGGGTGCCGCCATTGAGGGCGAGGGTGGAGATGGCGCTCTTCCAGTGAGCCAGCAGGCAGGAGGCATGGGTTCCGTCCACGTCCGAATCGCCGCTGATGGTGAGGCTGGCACCGTTCTCAATGCTCACGGTGGAGGCTTGCCCATCCGCCGTATCGCCGGAGCGGTAGTGCTCCACGGTGAGCTGGGCGCCATTTGCGAGGGTGAGCTGCTCCCGGCCGATGGAGAGGCGCCCGGCCACATCCACCTTGCCGGAGATGGTAGTTGAGCCTCCTTTGAGGGTGGCGCCCTCCAATTGGGCGGAGTGGAGGTGGAGTTCTCCGGCGCCGGTTTTGCTCAGGCTGCTCTTGCCGGAGAGGGTGGCAATATCCGTGCAGCCCTGTGTATGGGTGAGGGCGAGTGTGGAGCCTTCTGCCATGGAGAGAGCCCGGGCTGTTTGCGCGGCGGAAAGTTCCAGCGTTCCCTGTTGCACTTCGATGGCTCCGGTGTGGGGATTCGTGGCTGCCAGTTTAAGAGTGCCGCTGCCGGTTTTGATGAGCTTGCCATTGCCGTCCAACTCGGTATTGATGGTGATGGTGTGTTCCGCCGTATCGAAGGTGGTACCGGTGGTGTAGCCCGCCATGTCGATGGCATGATTCCCGCTGATGCTGAAATCCGCCGTGGCGGCAATGGTGCCATTGCCCAGCTGCACGATATCATTCGTGCCTATGCCGGTGATGCCGCCGCTGCCGATATTCAGGCGCGCTGCTCCAAGTATCAGCGTGTCCGCATTGCTTCGAGCAGCGGAGAAGAGGATGCCTTTCAGATTGGCTTCGCCGGAATTCGCTTCAAAACGCCCGCCGGAGTCCCATCCCATCAGCAGGCGGGTGTTCTCTGCCGTGAGGGTGCCGCCATTGAGGGCGAGGGTGGAGATGGCGCTCTTCCAGTGAGCCAGCAGGCAGGAGGCATGGGTTCCGTCCACGTCCGAATCGCCGCTGATGGTGAGGCTGGCACCGTTCTCAATGCTCACGGTGGAGGCTTGCCCATCCGCCGTATCGCCGGAGCGGTAGTGCTCCACGGTGACTTGTGCGCCCTCGGTGAATCGTACTTCCTCTTGGGCAATGGAGAGGCGCCCGGTGATGGTTGCCTCGCCGGTAAAATCGGTGGAGCCGCCTTTCAGTGTAAGGGCGGTAAGCTCCACCTTGGAGAGTTTAATATGTTCTTGCCGGTTCTTTTCTAAGCTGCCGCCGCCGGTAAGGGACACGCTGCCGGAACCCTCCAATACTGTGCTGAGGGTGGAGACTTCGGTGACTCCCAGCTCAAGTGTGGCTTGTCCTTCCACTCGTATGGCATCCATGGCGTTGGCCTGCTCCAGCGAGATGTTTTGGGTAAAGGCGTTTTGGGAACCATCCAGAGTCCAGCGTTTGCCCTCGGCGTGGATTTCGCCCAGCTGTATGCCCATGCGGGTGGTGAGGTCGGATTCCAGCGTGAGGGACTCCACGGAGAGGGTGCCGCTGCCGCCAATGGTGGCGGAGTCTGTCACCAGCATGTTGGTGGCGTTTACGCTCGTATTTACTTGCAGTTCGCCGGTGCCTGCCACGCGCATTTCTCCGAGGGAGAGTCCGGAGCCATTTTCCGAGCTAATGGTGAAGCTGCGTTCATTTTCGAAGAAGGCAAGTTCTGCCGCTGCGGCTGTCGAGAGGTCGGCGCGGTCGCTTTCCTCGCTGTCGGTGAATAAAATCTTGTTGCCTTCTTGCAGAATAGACTCGTCCCCAAGCCATTGCTTATAGCCATTGTTCAGGCTGAAGATGACGCTCAACCCGGAAGCCGTGGCTGTGAGGGCGGCGCTTGCGTACTCCTCGCATGTGTGGGAAAGGTAGGGGGCAAGGGCGCTCCAATCTCCATCGGATAGCTGATAGGTGGTGCCGAAGGAAAGAGGGGCAGAGTGTGTGAAATCCAGCCGGCAGTTGCTGCCGAAGTTACTGCCCATGCTTATGCCTGAGCTCAGGGAGAGCAGGGGGGATGTGGCGGAAAGCCCTCCGGCATCGATGCTGAGGCTACCCCCATTGAGTACCAATGCGGAATTCAGCACGGCCGGGCTGCTTCCCTCAGTCCCGCGCAGCAGGGAAAGGCATTGCCCGGCATTCAGCGAGAAGCTCTCACCGAGGTTCAGCGTGGCGCCGCCGGTCATTGCCACATCCCCATGGATGGTGAGTGTGGTGGTGTTGATATTCAGCGTGCCGGCAAGGGCGCTGATGTTGTTCAGCACGGCGGAATCGCCATCGAAGGTTTGTATGCCGGCGCCCGTTTTCACGAGGCTGAGTCCGGCGGTCGAACTGTCTGCGGTATTGCCCAGAGAGCCGGAGAAGGTATAGAGGGTGCCGGTGTCCGTGTCGAGGCTGAGGGTGGCGTTGCGTGTGCTTTCCGGGCGGGTGGTGCCGCTCATGGCTGCCGTCTCCACGGATGCTCCGGCGTATACGAAGCTGTACTCATTGCCGGAGAGTCCCTTGGCGTGAGCATTTTCCGTATTGATGGCGAGGGAGGCTACGGCATTGGCATTGCGGCCTTGCAGTTGGATATCGGCATTTTGAGCGGCGGCATCCGAGGCCAGTTCGAGGTAAGCTTGGTGGGTGCGCGCAGAGTTTACATAACTGCGGTTCATGGATATGGTGCCATCAAAACCGCCCTCTCCCCGGAGGATGAGGCGTGCGCTGTATTCGTGGTTTGTTCCGGAATCCCAGTGAAGCTCGCCGCTGCCGCTCAGGGAATCAATTTCCCAAATGGTGTTCCATGATTCCTCCCAAAGGGTCAGCTTGCCGCCATTGAGGTGAACTTGCTCCAAGTGGCGGTTCATGTTATGGGCGGAGCCTGAAGATTCAATCCGTACGTTGCCGTTCAACAGCAACTTTCCCGCCAAATCGGTAGATGTTTTGTTTTGCAGTGCAAGGGTACCATCGGTGGCAGCCATTATGGCAGCGTGGCCGCCATAATGGCTGCCTTGGAGGGTAAATTTCGTCTGCTTCTCAAAATTCAGATGTACGTTATCCCCGAGAGAAATATCCCCGGCAATGGCCGAATTGCTACCTGTGCCCAGAATGTTCACCGTGCCCTCTTCCGCTTTGACGGAGGCGCGCACGGTGTATCCTGCTGTATCCAGTGTGGTACCCTCGGCAAGAATGAGGGTGGTGCCGAGGGTGGTAGCCGCATTATTCCCTATCTTTAGTGTGCCGCTGTCCACATAGAGGTCGCGGATGTCGTTTGCACCGCTGAGGGTCAGAAGATGCTCTCCGGTTTTGCGTACGGTGTGGAGAGAGAGGGGAGATTCGATGCTCATGGCTCCCGGTGTGGTGTCCAAAACCAGCGTGCCGGTGGAGGTGGAATCCACCAAGTGGCTCAGCTCGCCCTGCATATTGCCTTTCACGGTAAGGCTGTGCCCGGCAAGATCCAGATACCCGCCTTGTTCCAATTTAATGGTGCCGGAGCTTACCACATCCTGCCCGAGGGCGAGGCATATTTCTCCCGTGCCGTTGTTATCCCTGTGCCCGCGCACGGTAATATCGCCGTTCCAGGAATCATTGCCGGCTAGAATAATGGTTCCTCCACTCTGCCCCTGAGCATCCACCATGAGCGTTCGGGAATGCTCCAATTCTCCGATTAGGGTAAGTGTAGCACCGGAGGAGGCGGAGAAATGGTATCCTTGCCCGTCTGCCAGGGTGATATTGCCACTGAGTTTTGTATCGCATCCTGCGCCAATGGCTAGGGTGGTGTGCCGGCTCAGGTCTAAATCTTGGTGGCCAAGGGTATCTGCCAGCACCATACCATCCGCAGAGGTGGTAATGTGTTGTTGCAGTTCCTCTGTGCTATTCAGGGTAAAAGTATTGCCGTAGCTCAGGTGGAGCCGGGCATTGCCCAGTGTGCCGCTTGCAGCATTCAGAACAATGCCTGTTCCGCTAAAGTGAATATCCCCGCTGAAGTCGTTTTCCCTGTTGGTGAGCGTGACTACACCCACCGCAGTATCATCCGCACCCAGCAGCAAATTATTATTGCCGGTGAGCTTGTAGTGAACCACCAGCTCACCGCCGCCGCCGCCCAATCTCCAGCTCCCATCCACGGCCTGGAGGGCGTCCTCCGTTTTCGCGAGTCCGTATTGTACCGTTTGGCCGTATTCCGCACCCAGATAAAGGTGCTTGTGTGTGTTGAAATTAAGCCGGGTAGCCCTATCGGCAGAAAGAGCCAGTGTGCCGGTAGAAACCGCATCCACTCGCGCCATGAGGGATTCGGCGCTCTCTTCTTGGGAGGCAATCCAGCCGCCGGATTCCACGAGCCATTTGTGGCTCGATGTGTCTCCTAAGGCGGTGGCAGTGGTGGCGACAAGGCCACCGGCTTGCAACACTTTACTGCCGGAGATAGTGTTATCCCCCTCCAGATACAGAATACCGCCTGTGCTGCCGGTGTTCACCGAGAGGTCGCCGCTGCCGGAGATATTGCCGGCATAGCAGGAGACTGCCGTAGTCCCCTCGGAGAACTCCACTTGCATCCGGGCTCCCTCTGCTACTTCCACATTCCCCTTGTGTCCGAAGTAATCGTGGTATTCATATGTATCTTCCGTGAATACATGCCCTTCCACATATTCGAAACGCTCCTTTACCCCTTCGCGCATCAGGTAGATGCCGCCGCTTTCCAGCGTCACATCCCCCTTTAATCGGGCATGGCTCCCCAGTTCGAATGTGGCTCCGTTTTTCACACGCACATCCATGGCGGCATCCGCATAGTGCCAGTCGTTTTCGATAACGGCACGCTGCGCGTTGCTACCATTCAGCGAGCCCATGCCATGCACTGTGTTAATGCCGGAGAGTGCCACCTTGCCATTGCTTACGATAAAGCCGCTTTCTGCATTGTGGTTCAAATCGGTATGGATTCCATGCAGATGGAGTACTCCTCCCCCTTGATAATCGATGGTGAGCGAACCCTCCGCCGTATCCCGGAAGGAGCCGAGGTAGGTAGCTTCTCCCGTTTCTTTATAGGTGAGGGCTGCATGGCCGCTGCTGTTGCTTATCGTGGCCTCTTCGGTAAGAGCGTTGATGGTGAAATACCCTTCGCCGGCGGAGGCTGTGTACCAGTCCATGGTGTTGCCGTTCAAATCGAGAGTGCCGCCCCCGGTGCCGAAGGTGAAATCGCGCTTAATTTGCCCGGTATTGGCAATAATCACCGTTGCCCCGGTGTTCACCAGCACGTTGTAGGCCGCATAGCCATCTTTCTGTTGCAGGTAATTCTGCCCGGTGCCTCCCAAATTCAGCAAAGCATGGGTATCCCCCGTGCCATCGATGTATAAATCACCGGCGCCCATCTTACGCCACTCCGTCATGTACGAATCGGAATTGACGAGCTGAAGATGCACCGCAGCGCCCTCGTTTACATAATAACCGGCGTGGTTGAACATGTTCTTCTCACCACTTTCTGATGCAATGGTGAAAGCCCCTCCGGTAAATCCCGCATACCCAATGCCTAAATCCACGGAGTCCCGGAGGACGATGCTCTTCTCCTCCCCGGCTCCTGCCGTGAATTCCAGATTCTCCGTATAGAATAAATCCTCAATCGCTTGCAATAACTTACCATCCGGATTGGAGGTGGCATGGTAAATATCCGCATCGTACGCATACCAATTTTGCGTATCTTTCAGATCGGACAAATCCGCCCATGTGTTCAGCCCGGTTTGTAAGCCATTGTAGCGTGCCAGCTCCACCCCGGCAGCACTTTGAACCGTGCCGCTCCAGAGGGTTGTACTGTAACCATCCATCTCGATATAATCGCCCTCTGTGGATACGGCATCCAAGTAAACTGTATTCTCTGTGCCGAAATCGACGGATTTTCCGAAGGTGTCTAGCGTTTCTGCTGTCCACTGCGGTGCACTCAGCGACCAATTGGTCGACACTCCTGAGCTTACGGCATAGGTGCCTAAAAATTCATAGCGCCCCAAAGCCTCGTTGTAACGATAAATCGGGCTGCCGGAATCGCCGCCGCGAATAGCATTGGGCAGGGGCGTGGAAAGACTGGCGCCCTCCTGCGAAGTAACCCCGTAATCCATGTACTGCCGAGTCGTAAACTTGTCCTCCGGAGGTACAACCACATTGCGTGTCACAAATAAGCCACCGATGATATACACATACGCATTCCCCATCCCTTGTGCCTCACCATCTTGCCACACTCCCATGGAGCCACCGCCGGAGTGGTACACATAATCCCCCACAAGAGCATTCTTCTCCTCCTCTTCCGTAATGTAAGCCAGCGGATTCCAAGCGGCATCCACCTGCAGCTTGCTCTGTCGCTGCAACATATAATCATCTGATGATGTGTGGCGGAAGCCCGTATGGCGAATATCAATCCCCTTGTAATTGATGGCATGCTCCTCTCCCACCTCTCGCTCTCCGTACGAAGCACTGATGGCACCGTTGTGAGCCACCGTCACAATACTATTAGGTGCAATTGCCGCATAAGGTCCGCCATCCCCCGTGCCGGAAAAACTAATCATCCCCTGTTCTATGGGGATGAAATAAGGCGTAGTACCATCCGTATAATAGATGCCGATGCCCTCATCCTTCTCCCGGCGAATGTAATCCAGCAGAGCATTTACTCTCTCCCCCACCACATAACGCCCCCTGTTCTGCCCATAATCCGTATACGTTTGCAAATGTACGTCCTCGTGCATCACGCCGGCTTGGGTTGTGGTACACAGCAGAGAGAAAGTAGCCAGTAAACACTTTCGGAGCAAAATAGGGAGGTGGGGTTTCATAAACTTTAGTACTCTAGCAAAGTGCATTCGAGACGTCAAGATAAAGCCGTATAAACCTAGGGCAGACGCATTAGAAAGTTCGTGTCATGACCTTATGGCAGAAACACACGGTG
>CAYSYD010000090.1:0-8714 GCA_964435145.1 uncultured Akkermansia sp. | reverse complement strand
AACCTTAAACATAAGCTTGTCGATATATTAACCATCGCTGTGCTTGCTGTCCTTTCCGGAGTCGAAACATGGGACGACATGGAACTTTATGGCAAGGAAAGACTTTCTCTTCTCAAAAAATTCCTCGAATTACCCGCCGGAATACCCTCCCACGATACTTTTAATCGAGTCTTCTCTCTGCTCAATCCCCAGTCTCTCGAAGCAGCCTTGCAGGAATGGATCTCTTCCCTTGTCTCCTCTCTTCCTCCGGATATTATCGCTATTGATGGAAAATCTCTCCGTGGAAGCAATAAACCTTCTGCCCATTCCTTCGTTCACATGGTCAGCGCTTTTGCTTGCAGTTGCGGACTTTCTCTTGCTCAAATCAAAGTCGATGAGAAGTCCAACGAGATAACCGCCATCCCTAAATTGCTTGATATGATTGACATAGAAGGATGCACCATTTCAATTGATGCGATGGGGTGTCAGAAAGATATTGCGGCTAAGATTATCTCTAAAAAGGCTGATTACATCCTTGCAGTAAAAGATAATCAACCCACTTTGCGGCTTGATGCTCTGCTCATGTCCAAGCATTGCCGCCCGGACGATGATTTCATTGATACAGATGCCGGCCATGGACGTGTCGAACAACGCAGAACAAGAATTTACAGAGACATGGCTTATGTCAGCCAGTTCTGGCCTGGTCTGTCTGCCGTAATTCGCGTGGACTCGCTACGTTACGACAAATCCAATGATGAGTATAAAGCATTGGAAACCAGATTCTATATCACCAGCTTGCACCATGTAGAGGCATCTCAATTTGCACGATGGATTCGTGCCCATTGGGGGATTGAAAACCAATTACACTGGGTGCTGGATATGGCCTTCAATGAAGATGCCAGCCAGAAGAGGGCGGGGTATTCAGCGGAGAATTTCTCGCGTTTGCTGCGCTTTGCACGAAATATTCTCAAACGATACAAAGATACTCATCCTACTAAGTTATCCTATCGCTCCATGAAGTTTAAGGCAGCCTTGCAGGAAGACTTTGCTTTAGATGTCCTTAAGTCTGTATTTGTATGACCCGCTTTGCATGACACTACTCCAATGCGTTTGCCCTGCATTTCTGTTTTAAAGAGCCTTAGGAAAAGAAAGAGATGTAAATGCAAGAAAAAAACTGCTTCACAGGGGGCGGGGAATAGGATAGAATGGAGGGGTATGGCACAGGAGCGGGATGAGGGGATGCGAAAGATGTCCGAGTTGCCTGCGGAGCAGATGCCGCGGGAGAAGTTAATTAGCCGAGGGCGGGCTGCGCTATCGGATGAGGAGTTAATTGCGCTCTTCCTGCGGACGGGTTTGCCGGGGTGCAATGTGCTGCAACTGGCGGCGCGGCTTAAACAGGCGGCGGGGAGTCTGACGGTGCTGGGGAGTATGGAGGCACGGGAGATTGCAGCATGTTGCAAGGGGATAGGAACGGCAAAAGCGGCTACGCTGGCGGCGGTGTTCGAGCTGGGACAGCGGGCAGTGCAGGAATCAATGCAGGCGGAGGTGATGGATTCCCCGGAGAAGGTGTACCGTCTGCTGGCCGGGGAGTTGCGCTACGAGCGGCAGGAAAATATTCTGGTGCTGCTGCTGAATGTGAAGCGGCAGTTGCTGGGGCGCTGCCATGTGGCGAAGGGGACGCTTTCGCGGGTGATGACGCATGGGCGGGATGTGTTTCGGGAGGCGGTTCGGCACAGTGCGGCTTCGATTATTTTGGTGCATAACCACCCCAGTGGGGATCCGACTCCCAGCGAGGCGGACCGCCAGTTAACCAAAAACATTGCGGAGAGCGGGGAGCTGCTGGGGATTCCCCTGCGGGACCATGTGATTATCGGCACGGAGGGGCCGCAGCGGGTGCAGCCCTATTATAGTTTCAAAGAGCAAGGTTATTTGTGAGGAGGAGATGAAGGATTACCACACACACAAGGCAGGCCCGCGCGGGGGGTATTTGTGCGCGGTTACCCGTGCGGATTGGGCGCGGGTGGCAGCAGAAGCAGCGGAAACAGCAGGGACAGCGGGGGAGATGATTCCCTGCTTCGGGGTACACCCGTGGCATGCGCACGAGGCGGATGCCGGGGAGCTGGCTTTCGAGCTGGATGAGTGGCTGAGCCGCTATCCGCAGGCTTGCGTGGGGGAAAGCGGGCTGGATGCCTCCCCGGCGCATGCCGGCACGCTGGAGGCGCAGCGGCTGCTGCTGCATATTCATCTTGGGGCGGCTTTCCGGCACGAGCGTATGGTGCAGCTGCACGGGGTACAGGCCTGGGGGGAGCTGCTGGAGTTTCTGCGGGAGCGGGAGCGCTGCGGCACGCTGCCACAGGTGCTGCTGCATGCATGGAATGGCTCGCACGAGCTGGCGCGGGAGTTTTTAAAACTGGGGGTTATCTTTTCCGTGGGAGTGCGGGAGCTGAGCCACTCTAAGGCGGCGGAGCGTTATGCCCGCATTCCGGAAAATCGTTTATTTCCGGAGACGGATGACCACCCGGAGCATTGGGGGCGCACCTTGGCGCTGCTGCGGTTGCTGCGGGGGAATTTGGTGTAGCCGCAAAGGCTCCGCTCTTCCCTGCCCCGAAAAGGTGGAGTTAACACCTTGCCTGCCGGGGGAAAAGAGGGCAAGATGGGGGAAGATGAGGACTTCCCCTATTACGCCCCTGCATATTCGCCATGGTGCCAGCATGCAGCCCGAGGAGGGCTGGAACATGCCGCACCACTTTTCCACCCTGCCGGAGGAGCATGGTGCCGCGCGCCATGGCTGCGGCATCTTCGATATATCGCATCTGGGGAAATTCAGCGTTACGGGGAATGGTGCCTTGGGCTGGCTGGAAGGGCTGCTGAGTAACAGTATTGCCCACTGCCGGGATGGCATGGGGCAGCGCACGCTGCTTTTGCAGGGAAATGGGGGGATTATCGACCGTTTGCTGCTGTTCCGGGAGAGTGCCGGGCGTTTTTTCCTGCTGGGGCATGCCGGGCAGCGGGAGGCGGTATACAAGTGGATTTCCGCCCGTAGGCAGGAAGGGTCGCTGGAGTTTCTGGATGAGACGGAGCAATGGAGCGGCATGGCTCTGGCCGGGCCGCAGAGTGAGCCCCTGCTTCGCCGCGTGCTACCGGGGGTGGAACTGCCTCCGGCCATGGGCTTTAGGCGCCTGCACCACCGGGAGGAGAAGCTGCTGCTTACCCGCTGTGGCATTACCGGCAACGAGGGTTTCGAACTCTTTTGCCGCGCCGCTGCCGGCATCAGCTGGTACGAGCGCTTCATCGCCGCCGGGGCAGTACCCTGCGGTACTCACACGCAGGAATGCCTCCGCATCGAACACGGAATCCCCTGCCCTGCCCGGGATACGAAGCCGGAACACACTCCCCTGCAATGCGGATTAGGACACCTCTGCCGGCTCGATAAAAACTTTATCGGCGTGGAAGCACTGCGGCGCCAACAATCCGCCGGCACTATGAACCGCATGGCCGCCATGGAATGCCGCCACACCGCCTGCGCCCCCGGCGGCGGGGATGCCGTGGTGGATGCCCGTGGGCAGCAGGTGGGGCATATCACCAGTGCCTGCCTTAGCCCGCTTTCCCACCGGGGCATGGCTCTTGCATGGCTGGCAAGCCCCTTAGCCCTGCCGGGCACGCACCTGCACATCATCAGCGGGGGAAGAAGCCTCCCCGCCACCGTTTTGGGGATGGCTCTGGCTTGAGCCCCTGCCTCCCCTCACCCCAGCACGGAGAGAATCTCCTCCAACTCCGCGTAGGAGGCCACACGCGATAACTGCGGGCGCAGCGGCTTAGTACCGGGAATTCCCTTGGCATAAGCCAGCAAGCGGGAGCGCATAGCGCGCATGGTGGGCAGCTCCGGACCGTAATGGGCGCTATCCAACGCCATGCGCACATGGCGCTTCATAAAGAGAAGCCGCTCCGCCGGAGAAGGAGCAGGCGGCACCACCCCGGTGCGAAGATATTCCCGCGCTTGGCGAAAAATCCAAGGAGCATTCATTGCCGCGCGGCCAATCATCACCCCGGCCACTGCGGTATGCTCCCGCACACGCTGCACATCCATAGGGCCGGTAATATCTCCATTCCCAATCACCGGGATTTGCACCAAGCGTGCGCAGTGGTCAATCAGCCCCCAATCCGCCTGCCCGCCGTACTGCTGGGAGCGCGTGCGGCCATGAATCGCCACCGCCTGCACCCCCGCATCCTGCAAACGCAGCACCGCCTCCGGGGCGCAAATGGAATTACTATCCCAGCCCGCACGAATTTTAACCGTCACCGGGCAATCCGCCCCCAGCTCCCGCACTACGGAGGAAGCAATCGATTGCAGCAAAGGCAAATCCTTCAGCAGAGAAGAGCCTCCGTTCTTGCCCACCACTTTAGGCACCGGGCACCCGGCATTGATATCCAGAAAATCCGGGTGCATGGCATCCACAATAATGCGCGCAGCAGCAGCCATATGCTCCGGCACGGAGCCAAAAATCTGGATACCCAGCGGGCGGTGTTCCTCCGCAAATTCCACATAGTGCCGGTTACGCTCCCATGCTTGCAGCACCCCCTCCGCAGAAACAAACTCCGTCACCATCACATCCGCCCCGGCCTCCTTGCACAGCGTGCGGAAAATAGGGTCCGTCACCCCCGCCATGGGAGCTAAATACAGCGGAAACTGGGAAAAATCCGGCAAAGGCATGGCGGCAGTATAGCACATGCCCGCCCCAATGACAAGCACCTCTGCCCCTGCAAAAGAGGGACAGAGGTGCCAAAACTTCCAAAGGTACATTCCTGTACCTCCCCGGAAAGAGTGGGATTCGAACCCACGGTGACATCTCTGCCACGCTCGATTTCGAGTCGAGTGCCTTAGACCAACTCAGCCATCTTTCCATGTGCCCGCAGGCACGGGGGTATTGTGCCGCGAAAAAGGGGCGGCGTCAAGGGGAATATATGTCAGCAGGTGAGGGCGTTAACGGCGAGCCCGGCAAGAGCGGTTTCTCTGTATTCTGCGGCAAGGTTGCGGCCGGTTTCGTACATGGTGGCAATAACGCTATCGAGGCTAACGAAGTGGGAACCATCCCCGCGCAGGGCAAGGCGCGCCGCATTGACGGCTTTGACGGCGCCCACGGCGTTGCGCTCAATGCAGGGGATTTGTACGAGACCGCAGATGGGGTCGCAGGTGAGGCCAAGGTTATGCTCCATGGCGATTTCTGCGGCGTTTTCCACTTGTGCATTGGAGCCGCCCATGGCAGCGCAGAGGCCGGCGGCGGCCATGGAGCAGGCTACGCCCACTTCTCCCTGGCAGCCCACTTCCGCGCCGGAAATGGAGGCATTGGCACGGTACAAGCTGCATATGGCCGAGGCGGTAAGGAGGAAAATTTCGATGCCGAGGTTGCGGTTATACGGGGAGTCCTTGCAGCCAAAGCGTTCGTAATAGCGCAATACGGCGGGGATAACACCGGCGGAGCCCATGGTAGGGGCCGTCACCACGCGGCCACCGGCGGCATTTTCTTCGGAAACGGCAAAGGCCCAGAGGTTAATCCAGTCGATAATCATGAGAGCGTCCTCATCGTTACGGAAGAATTTTTCCAAGAGGGATTCGTATATTTTGGGGGCACGGCGGGGAAGATTCAACCCACCGGGGAGGATGCCGCCTGTTTTGATGCCGCATTCCACGGCTTGCATCATCGTTTCGTATACAAGGCGTATGCGGGCACGCACATCCGGCAGGGTGTGCAGGGTGGATTCGTTGCAGCGTACGAGGCCGGCAATGGTTTGACCGGATTTTTCGCACTGGGCCCGCAGGGCGGCGCAGGAGTTAAATTCGTACGGGACTACGGGGGGTGTTTCCATGGGACGGTTCATTTCGTCCCGGCGGCGGATGGCACCGCCGCCGATGGAGAAGTAGACGCGTTCTGCGATGAGTTCTCCGGCGGCATCGTATGCGCAGCAGCGCATGCCGTTGGGATGCTCCGGGAGTTCGATGCTGCGTTCCGGCACAATATCCGTGGCTTGGCAAAAGGGGATGCTATGGTGCCCGTTGAGCAGGAGGCGCCCTTCTCTTGCCAATACGCCAATGGCGGGAGCATTCCCATCCATGGTTTCGGCACGGAGCCCCATAAGGCCGTACAATACGGCGCCGGGGGTGCCGTGCCCTTCCCCGGTGAGAGCCAAGGAGCCATACAGCCATATTCTGACGGAGCATACGCGCTCCAATTCTCCGCGGCGTTCTAATCCTGCCACAAAGCGCCCGGCGGCGCGCATGGGGCCCATAGTGTGCGAGCTGGAGGGTCCGATGCCTATGGAGAATACATCAAAAAAACTGGTGTACATGCGGGAAAATTTACTCTTCCGGCGGGGGTTTGTCAAGGCGGGTGTGGGGGAAGCCGTGGCATAAAAAAGCCGCCCGGAGCAGCCAGAGGCGTCCGGGCGGGAAGTGGTGTTATTGCTCTACGCAGCAGCGGGGGATTAGTCCTCGGAGCCGACGGAGAGGGTCTCATCGGCCATGGGGAGGTCCTCCTCATCGTCCCATGTGGCACGGGGGATGGGGGTGGCGCCTGGGGCTGCCTCAACCACGATGTTGCGGTACTGGGAGAAGCCGGTACCGGCGGGGATGAGGTGACCGAGGATGACGTTCTCCTTGAAGCCTTCCAACATATCCACCTTGCCAAGGGTGGCAGCCTCCGTAAGCACGCGGGTGGTGTCCTGGAAGGAGGCGGCGGAGATGAAGGAATCCGTCTTGAGGGAGGCCTTGGTGATGCCGAGCAGGATGGGTTCGCAATCGGCGGGGCGGCCATTCATAGCCACCGTCTCCTTGTTGATGCGGGAGAGCGTGGTGCGGTCCACCTCGTCGCCCCAAAGGAGGCCGGTATCGCCGGGGTCCTTGATGCGCACCTTGCGGAGCATCTGGGAAACGATAATTTCGACGTGTTTATCGTTAATTTCCACACCCTGCACACGGTACACCTGCTGCACCTTGTTCACGAGGTGTTCCTGCAGAGCTTCCTTGCCGCAGATGCGGAGGATTTCGTCGGAGGCTTCGGAACCGTCGGAGAGGGGTTCACCGGCGCGCACATAGTCACCATCGTGTACAATGATATGGCGATCCATGGGCACAAGGTGCTTGCAGGAGAGCGTGCCTTCACTCTCGTCGCTGGTTACGAGCTTGGAGGAGCGCTTGCGGCTCTTGGTTGCTGCTTCGCGGGCTTCGGCATCGCGGTAGATGGTTACCACCTTCTTACCGCGAATCATTGCATCGTCGATGGCGACGATACCATCCATCTCGGCAAGGGTGCAGGTATCCTTCGGGCGGCGGGCTTCGAAAAGCTCGGCCACGCGGGGGAGGCCACCGGTAATATCGTTGGTCTTCTGGATCTTGCGGGGGGTCTTGGCCACTTGCGTACCGGCAGAAATCTTCTGCTTATCGCTCACGGCAAGGTAAGCACCTGTGGGGATGGCGTACGAGCGGGGTTTATCCTTATCCCCCTTGCCCGTATGCACGATGATGCGCGGAGCGAGGTCCTGACGGTGGTCGATGATGACGGTAGTACCCTTACCGGATTCGGTGTGGCCGGATTCGGTGCGGCAGGTAATACCCTCAATCATGTCCTGAAACTCGATGGTACCGCCCACTTCGGAGATGACGGGAATGGCGAAGGGATCCCACTCGGCGATGATATCACCGGCCTTCACGTTATCACCATCCTTAATGCGGAGTACGGCACCCATGGTGAGCTGGTAGGATTCCAGTTCCTTACCTTCGGCATCGTACACCTTCACGCTGCCGTTTTTGCAGAGTACGACCATGTTTCCATTTTCGTCCTCTACGCAGCGGTCGCGAAGGTTTTCATCGTAAATAACGCGGCCGTCGGATTTGGCGGTGTACTCGGGGCGGCTGGCGGCAGCCGTAGCGGTACCACCCACATGGAAGGTACGCATGGTAAGCTGGGTACCGGGTTCACCGATGGACTGTGCTGCAATAATGCCCACAGCCTCGCCCACCTTCACACTCTGCCCCGTGGCCAGATTCAAGCCATAGCACTTGGCGCAGCAACCCTTGGAAAGGTCGCAGGTAAGCACGGAACGCACCTTCACCTTCTCGATGCCCACCTTCTCAATCTGCTTGGCAGCCTCATCGGTAATGATTTCGTTGCGGGAAACGATGAGTTTGCGCGTGGTCGGGTCGTAAATATCGTCGCAGGTTACGCGGCCGTAAATACGCTGGGAAAGGGAGGCAATCTCATCGTCACCATCGTAAATAGCCGTCATGGTAATGCCGTTCTCCGTACCGCAATCCACATCGCGCACGATGACATCCTGAGCCACGTCCACGAGTTTACGCGTCATGTAACCGGAGTCGGCCGTCTTCAGAGCCGTATCGGCCAGACCCTTACGGGCGCCGTGAGTGGAGATGAAGTACTCCAGCACGGAGAGACCCTCGCGGAAGTTGGAGGTAATGGGGCGTTCGATAATTTCGCCGGAGGGCTTAGCCATAAGACCGCGCATACCGGAGAGCTGCTTAATCTGAGCTTTGTTACCACGAGCGCCGGAATCCACCATCATGTAGAGCGGGCTGGCCACGGCGGAACCGCCGTTGTATTCCAACTTGGTGTAGAGTTCTTTCTGGATGGCATCCGTGGCGGAGGACCAGATGTTAATCACCTTTTCGTAGCGTTCGCCGTTGGTGATGAGGCCTTCCTCGTACTGCTCAGTCACCTTGGAGA
>CAYSYD010000089.1:7892-8790 GCA_964435145.1 uncultured Akkermansia sp. | reverse complement strand
TCACCACCTTGGTGACGTGACGACCGATACCACCCTTCTTCTTGGCAAGACCGGAGCGATGAATGCGGCGGCCTTTGTGCGGCATGGCAAACGTGATATTGCAGATTCTGGACATAAGATTTTCAGGTAACGTTTGAAGTTAAGCGGTGCGCTATTTTACATAATTTTGGCATGGCGTCAAGCAAAACTACAAGATTTAGCGATTTTTCCCGTTATTGCCCGCTGCAGGGGAAGTTTTTTAAGGAGATTTGGGCAAATAAATGAAAAATTGAAATAAAAGAGAACACCCATGCGCCTTTACTAACAGAACGCACCGGCCGATGCCGAGCGCAAGGCAAATCTCAAGAACCAGACACAGTAATGAAAGCACCATTCAAAATCACTGCCCTGCTTGCCGGAGCCGCAGTATTGTTATGCTCCTGCGACCATATGAGGCTGAACTATGTGGGAGTGGGCGTAAACTCCGGATACTACGGAGGGACAGCCATCAGCACCTCCGTGGCATGGACTCCGGCAAGCTACGATGTGAATGGATTCCCTATTTACGGGTATAGCTACGGGCGCCCGGTGTACGGATATACGCCGGATGGTGTGGCAATTTTCACCTTTGCCGCTATTACGGCAGCCTGCATGGTACCGCTATGGGGGCCGGCTCCGTGGTACCATGGGCACTGGCATTATCCCCCGCATGTACACCATGTGAGCGCACCGCCCCGCTACCCGGCCGGGCACAAGCCGCACCACCGCCCGCCGGGTGGCATGCACGCCCCCGTACACCATCCGCATGGCAAGCACCACGGAACAAAGCCTAACCACCTGCCCCGGTATTCCAATGCGGCGGTTAAGCCGAACCTCGGGCACATGCAGAGCCCCGGCAAGGCTCCGGCGGTTAAGCCGA
>CAYSYD010000089.1:3795-7792 GCA_964435145.1 uncultured Akkermansia sp. | reverse complement strand
ACCCCGGGCACATGCAGAGCCCCGGTAAGGCTCCGGCGGTTAAGCCGAACCCCGGGCACATGCAGAGCCCCGGCAAGGCCCCGGCGGTTAAGCCGAACCCCGGGCACATGCAGAGCCCCGGTAAGGCTCCGGCGGTTAAGCCGAACCCCGGACACATGCAGAGCCCTGCTAACGGCACCCGGAGGGCAGGAAGTGCGCAGATGATGCAGCGGCCGGCACGGCAGGCAAATTTCCGGCATGCGGGCAGCCGCCCCGGCATGGGGCGTTCGGCACCGCGCAGTGGCGGCGGGCTCAAAAGCTAAGCGCAGATAGTGTTACCCCCGGTTCCTTGCACAGGAACCGGGGGTTTTTCTCCTATCCTCTCACTATGTTGCTTCCGCCAACTCACAACGGAAGGGAATCAAAGCCTTGCTTTAGAGACTGCGGCCAAAGGCAAGGCGGTCGTACTGCTCGTTCGCATAGCGGTGCTGCGGGTGGTTCGTACGCATATAGGCTTCGTGCAGCGGGTGGGTGGGATCGTGGGCAATGCGGTGGGCTTCCTCTCTGCCCTCCGGGCGGTTACCGGTATGCAGGGGTGCTTCCTGGGTAAGGGAAGCGGCCTCCAGCATAAGGCGGGCAAAATCCGGGTTGGCACGCAGAGCCGGATTTTCCACGAGTGCGCGTACATCCACTCCGGCGCGTTCTCCCATGGTGCTAAGGAAGGAGGCGATGGTATCCATATTAGCCTCGTATGCGCCGCCCCATTCCTGCTGGAGGGCGGCATCCGCCTCGGCAATGGCGGCACCTTCCCGGCGGTGGCAATCGGCCACGAAGCGGCGGCCTTCCTCGCTGTACCGGGCTGCCAATGCTTCCATGGCCTTGGGGGGAACGCCATACTCATACGCCACTTGGGAGAGGGCACCGGCCAGCTGGTCATTCCAAATTTCATCCGGCGTATCCTCCGGGCGGGTAATGGCGAATTCGGCTGCATCGCCGGGCAAGCCCACGGCGGCGCGGAAAGCGGCCATGCGGGGCGCATCTGCCGGGTCCGGGTATCCCTTCATGCGCTCCAAACTGGCATAACTTTTAGCCAGTGCCTCCGGGCGCCGGAATTTGGAGAGGGAGGCCGCATAGGGCTGCAGCTCCTCGAAGCGGGAGAACCAGCCGGGGGTAAAGGCGCCCTGCTCGTCCATAAGCGGCGCGGGGACAGATGCCGGCTCATCGGCCGCCGACAAAGGCATGGGGGGAACTTCCTGCACGGGGGGAAGTGTGTGTTCGGTATCGGTATCGTGGGTTGTATTATTCATGGTTATCGTCGGGTTTGTTTTTTTCCTCCTTACGCGCCATATCCATCTGGCGGCGGATGACAAGGAAAACTTCGCGGTGGGCATCGCGGCGCATGGCATCCAGCGGGTCGTAGCTGCCGGGTTTGCCTTGGAAAACAGGCAGATGCGTTTCGAATCTTTCTTCGAGGTCCAAGAGTACCTGTTCTCCTTCCGGGGTATCGAAGAGGGCCAGCAAGCGGCGGCGGCACTGTTGCGCCTGCTCGGCTTGTTTATTGGGTATATAGTACATAGGGAATGGGGATTAAGTTAATCCGGGGATGGCGGGAGCATCTTGCGAGGACGGCGCAGCGGCTTGGGCAGCGGCGGTGGCTTCAAGTTCCCGCCGGCGGCGCAAACGACGCACGGCGGCGTTGGAGCGCAGCAGCTCCTCCGGCACGCCATCCAAGCGGGCGGAGAGACGGAAGGTGCGGTCCAGATCCACATGGTCCAGCAGGCTGGCATCCATGCCGCTAAGTAGTTGCAAGCGTTGCAATGTATGCTGGATGCCTTCCGATTGCACGCGCCGCATCACCATAGCAATGCGGCCTTGGTACACCACATGCGGCTCCTCGATGCCGGCTTCTCCGGCGCGGTCGGTTTTGAGTACAGTGGTGGGGGGCTGCGGGAATTTTCCCATGCGGAACAGCAGGGCAAAGATGCGCTGCATCATCGGCATGAAATCGCTGGTAAACAGGGTGAAGGAGGGAGAGAAGAGCATGACCCGCTCATTCTCGCGGGCATAGACCTCGGAGGCAGTCATCTGCTGTTTACGCTCGCTCCAAAGTTCCAGCATGGGGACAAAGAAGGCGCGGTTAATGGATTCCTGCTTTTGGCGGAGGCGGTCCATGCCCACATCGTAGCGGCCTTGGGTGGCCCATTCTCTGGGGAAGCCGAGGCTGGCGCTTTCCGGGTTGATAAGGGTGCGGCCACCGGCGCGTAAATCCACCTCACCGGATTGGTTCGCCAGCTCCAGAATGCGCGGGAAGGCGGCCACCTCCCCCAGCATATCGAGAATGCGGTTGAGGAATTGCGCTTGGCGAATATCCGGGTACACCAAGCGAGCCGGAGCCAAACCGTACACCCCCTCGCCCCACTTGAGAAAGCGGGTTACCATGTAAGGCATTTCCCGGTAGCCGCCCTCCTGCACGGTGCATTGGTCGTCCAGGCTGTAATAGAGACTCTCGAAGGGCATATTACGGGCATCATCGTGCTGGCGGGAGCGTTTGGCACGCGGCCGCACCACATGCAGGAAGCGCAAGGCACCCTCGTGCGGGTTACGCCCGGAGGCCAGCATGGCACGCCCGCGCGGCCCCAGATTTTTCCTGCCGAATTTGCTTTCTGCCTGATGGGGGGTAAAGGTGAATTCGCGCATGTAGGTATCCACTGTTCCTTCATCGTTCTCGGCGCACACAAATTGCCCGCAGGGGATATGCCGGAAGAGCAGCCGCCCGCTGCGGGTACTCCCCCCGAAGAGGCTGCCTGTGCCAAGCCCCACGCGGTCCAAAAAGCATTCGTGCAGCTCGGTGTAAAAGTTACTCAGCGCGAGTTCCCGATTAGCAATTTCCGAGCAGCGGTTATACCAGGATTCTGCCTCATCCCCGGCTTCGGGGTCGGGGCTGCTCCATTTGAACCACAGCTCATTGCTGGGCGTCATGTAGCTCATGTGGCCACTGGCCAATTTTTGGCAGGCTTCCACGGCGGTGGTATCGCCTAAAAATTGGTGGGGGTTGCTCTCTGCGGCAGCCGTGGGCGAGTCCTCGTAGCGGGATTGGCGGGCAGGCAATACACATTGCCGCAAGGTTTCCCACCAGCTCTCCCATGGGGCTCGGGCAGCCTTGAGGGAGTTGTATGTTTCCAAGGGGCTATGACTCATAGGGTGCGGGTGTGGGGGAGGGGTTCGCGTATTTAGCCGAGGGTGGTATTCCCGCTATCGGCAGCGGCTGTGCGGTGCGTGGCAGCCACTTGCGGCTCCTTCCGGTGGGAGGTGAGGATGGTGGAAAGCAAGCCGCGTTTGCGGGCGGAATGCTGTTGGTAATTCTGCCGCATGTTTTCTTCGTTGGTCTGCGTTACCACCGGGATGGTGGCAGGCGGCGGCTGGTAGGAGGAGGAACTTCCGAATCCCATATATCTAGTGTTCTATTGGTTTGTATGCGTTTTTGAATGCGGGGCCAGCACCATGCCGCAACGGCGGCGGAGTTGTGCCCAGCGGTAGAGATGCACTTGCGCCCCGCGCATGCCGCGCCGAAAGCATAGCCATGGCAAGGGTGGCAGAGCCCGGCTGAGCCTGATGGCCAGTGCCACATTCCCCACCAAAAGATGGATATACCAAGCATCTTCGCAGCCGAAACTGCTTCCCAGCTGCTCCCAGGATTCCGGGGCGGTGCTGCATGCGGGTTTCATGAGTACGACCAGCTCCGGCATGTAGAGGACAATCCCCCGAGGGTGATTCCCCAATGCGTCCAAATCGTCCGCAAATCGGCGGGTACTGCCATGGTAATACATCGCGGCTAGCTGGCGTGCATCCGTACTCATGCCGATACATTATCCTACTTTCGGCAGAAAATCCACCCCCTTATCCCGCTGCGCTTTATTGCCCTTGCATGGGCAATAAGCTCCGCACACTTCGGATGGTTGCAGAGTACCGTTTTTTATGCCATTCTGCCCATATACGGCACCGCAACTGTGCCACCGAA
>CAYSYD010000089.1:0-3785 GCA_964435145.1 uncultured Akkermansia sp. | reverse complement strand
ATACCCAACACCCAAACACCCAGCCCGCTGGATATTTGCAATCAGGCGCTCTGCAAGCTCGGGGAATCCCCGCTGGCAGGAATAGACCCCAATGGTTCCCTGCCCTCGCGCATGTGCTATATCCATTACCACCCCGTGCGGCGGGAAGTGCTGTGCGCCAACCGCTGGAGCTTTGCCACGGAGCAATGCACGCTTACCAGCGCGGATTCCCCCGGCGAGGGGGAGCATTCCGTGCAGCACCACTTGCCGGCGGATTGCCTGCGCGTTCTGGAGGTTTCCGCCCGGCAATGGACTCTGCGCGGACGCTCCGTTTACTGCCCCAACAAGAGTATTCGTATTCTCTATGTGGCGGATGTGGAGGATACGAGCTTATTCGACCCGCTCTTTATCGAAGCTCTGGCCACGCGCCTTGCATGGAAGCTCTGCATCCCGCTGATTAACAGCACTACTGCACGCCAGGCTCTTGCGGAGGAGTACCACCGCATTGCCCTGCCCCAAGCCGCCCACTTTAACGGGGTGCAATCCCGCTCGAATGATTCCCACCCGCTCTACCGCCTCTGGCGCAGTAGCCTGACAGGTGGTGAATAAATTGTCAATAAACTGTGAATAACTATTCCAACAACATAAGTACCAATAATGAAGGCTATTGATTTTGCCTGCTGTCTGATGGTGCGGGTACATCGGGAGGAGCTGACGCCGCGCATGCTGCTCATCCTGATGGCCGTGGGGAGTGGCGCTTCCTCCACGGAGGAGATTCTGCAAAAGACAGAAATAGCTAATTGCGCGGGAGGTGCCATTCTGAATAAACTCACGGAAATGCAATACATTTGCCGGATTCGCGGAAAACACCCGGTTTATGCTCTGGCACCTGCCGGGCGGGAAAAACTCATCCGGCTTTTCTCCTTCTGCGCCGGAAAGGAACAACACCATGGCAAAGAGACGACACCTGAGTATTGACGAGAAGCGGGATTGGCTGGCCGGCATCTTCCGGGATACAAATGGCGAATACAGCCAGAGCGATAAGTTCAAAGCCATGGTGGAGGATACGCGGCTGGCCATGCTGGCAGAAGAAAAAAAGGCGGAGCCCAAGCAGGAAAAACTGCCTAGCATAAGGGTGGAACAACTGCCACCCCCGCTGGAATAACACACCACTACCCCACCGGCGGAAATGCCGAAGGAGTGTGCCGCAACACGGGGCGCCGCCCGCCTTGCAGCCAAACTTCCACTACATCGAAACGTACAGGCACCTCCCGCTGCAAATGCAGACACCAATAGCGCGCCCCCTGCCGCATCAAGTTTCTCTTGCCCTCCGTGATGCGGTAGGAGGGAGCCCCGCCCCAATGGCTGCGGGTGCTTTTTACCTCCACAAAGACGAGGGTATCCTCCTCCCGGCACACGAGGTCTATCTCCCCGTGATTTCCCCAACGAAAATTTTTCCGTAATACCTTCATACCACGGGTACGCAGCCAAGAGGCTGCAACGAGTTCTCCATATCGGCCCTGGTAGCCGGCGGAGAGACGAGTTTCAGCACTCCAAGGGCAATTCAAGCTGTGCAACAGGTGCAAACGAGCGGCGATGATGTACCGTAGCTCCATATTTTCCTATAGCCTCCAAATGGGCCTTCGTTCCATACCCTGCATGGCGGTCGAAACCATATTGGGGGAACTCTTGGTGCAGCGCACACATGTAGCGATCACGGGTCACTTTAGCCAAGATGCTGGCAGCAGCAATACTCAGGCAGCGGGCATCCCCCTTCACCAAGTTTTGGGAAAGCCAAGGAAAATCCGGTACAGGTAATCCATCGATAAGGCAGAAATCCGCCTTGCAGGGCAGGTTCTCCACCGCGCGGCGCATGGCCAAATGGGTGGCTCTCAGGATATTCAGGCGGTCAATCTCCTCTACACTAGCCATTGCTACGCTGCACTGTACCTCCGAGTGAGCCAGCAGAGCTTCGAACAAAGCCTCCCGCCGGCGCGCGGTGAGCTTTTTAGAATCGTTGAGCCCGGGGAGAACAAAGCCGGGCGGCAGCACCGCTGCCGCAGCCACTACCGGGCCGGCCAATGGCCCTCGGCCGGCCTCGTCAATACCGCAAATAAGGGAGGCTCCGGCACGGCGAGCCGCATCCTCAAACTCCATTGTCGGAGCAGGCGGCAGGGAAAGTGGCTCACTTTTTTTTCGAGGCATGGCGGCGGCGTTGAATTTCTGTGCGTAGAGAAGGAGGCAGGGGCTGGTTCTCCCCCAAGTGGTACAAGGCCTCAATATCCTCCAAATAACGGCTCACAGGCGTTTCCGCACCGGCATCTTCGCGGCGCAGCAAGCGCAGAGTCTCCAGATAAGAATCGAAGGAACGGCGATTCTCTTGGCCCAGATAAGTAATTTCGAACCAATCGAGGTAATCACGGCCGCGGATGGAAGCGGCATAATACGCCTCCCGCAGCTCCCGCAGCGGGCCGAGGCGGTCCTGAAGCGTATCGGGATGGGCACCGCTCATCAACTCCGAGAGGAGGCGGCAATACTCCACGATAATGGGGCGATAACCGGGAAAGCAAAGGTGGCTTAGCTTAACAAGCTGCTCCAGAGAGGGCTGGAGCAAACTGCGCCACTCCGGAATCTCCACAAGTGCATACATATTATCGAGGCTAAGCGAGCGGGTGGCTTGCAGCTCCGCATCGTAATAAACAAGGCGGAGAGCCTCGACCAGCTGCTTTTCGGATTCCAGCGGAGCCATGGCTTCGGAGGCGCGGGGCAATGCCAGATTAGCCAGTTCAATAGCCCACCACTTACTCAGCAGGGAGGCATCCACCCCCAGCTCATGGAAATGAGCCGTAATCATTTCCACGGGTGGGTCGTCCGCCAGAGCTGCTTCCGCCAGCAAATTCGTCAGCTGCATTGTTCCGCCTTCGCGGTCAATCAGGCTCAGGATGAGTACACCGCAGGAAACCTCATACACTTGGCGGGAAGCGGCATCCAGCTTCCACGGCTCGCGCAGGGAAATCATCTCCTCCGGGGAAAGCATTTCCGCGCGTTCAAACAGGCTGCGGTACAAACGGCGGTCCACCTTTCCGCTGCGCCACGCCATAGCCTGCTGAATGCCCGTTACCAGCCAATCCGGCAGGGACATATCCTCCGGAAAAGCACCGGGGTCCACCCCGCGCAGGGAATACTCGTACAATAAAACAGCCACAATAGCATTATCCAAGCGCGCCAAATCGATGCCGCCGCCGGGATAAATGCGGATTTGGAAATGTGGTTTCCCATCCAAAATACTAATGCGAGTGCGGATGGGGTTAAGCCGCGGTGCATCGGTATGCTGCCCCAGCAAGCGGATACTGATGTTGTTCTCCCACTTCTCGTTCAGCCGAAGGATCTTACACAATTTTCTATAAACATCGTCCGCATGAGTGGCAATAGCCCCCATACGCAGGGAATCTCCACCGCTCACGGAGAACAGGCGGCTTTGGGACACCACATGAATATCCTCCTGCTGCGTTCTTTTTGTGGCGGAGGGGAGAGCCACCTCCGCCTCCGCATTCATACGCTGCACATCCGCCTCCTGCTCCTCCGGGGTTAACCCGGTAGCGGGTTCCGCCTCCTGTGCCGGTAGCGGGCACAGCAGCAGCAAGCATAATATCCATGGCAAGCGGCGGAAATTCATACGCGCTTCATGCTAGCAAATAGTCCGTAGCGCATCAAGCAGGAAGTACGTTATCCCGGAAAATCCGCATTCGGACAAAAATATGCACACCGAAATGCAAAAATTGGGAGCAGAAAAGAATAGCAAGGAC
>CAYSYD010000088.1:0-9171 GCA_964435145.1 uncultured Akkermansia sp. | reverse complement strand
TTATTACATAGTTTTTTTCTTGACTTTAGCCCCCAAGGTAAGTTATCCTCCGGAGCGTATGGTTTTTTCTCTTATACCGTACTTGGCAGATAGTGGGCTGATGCCCGGTTTTACAACTCCGCAGGGTATTTTTTGCAGCATTGCATGGGTATCTACTCTGCTGGCTTTCGGTACTTTTGCTCTCTCCCTTCTTGGGGGGGCGGATGGGGATGCAGACGTACCGGATGGTGCGGATACCGGGGTGTTTTCCATGCGCGCTGTGGTGGGGTTCTTTCTTGGTTTTGGCTGGGGCGGGTATATGAGCCTTGCCGCCGGAATGGCGACGATGGCTGCTGCCGGTATTGCTTTTGTGGTGGGGCTGGTGATGTTCCTGCTGGTGGCGGCTCTTATGCGCGCGGTTTACGGTTTGCGTTCCGATGGGACAATTAGCCCGGAGAGTTTGGTGGGCTTGCGCGGTTCCGTTTATGTGACTATTCCGCCCGCCGGGCAGCCGGGGGGGCAGGTGCAGCTGGCGCATCCGAACCAGTTGCTCACGATTGCTGCCGTGCAAATGGGAGATTCCCCGCTGCCTGTGCAGAGTCGTGTGGTGGTGGTATCCGCTATGCCGGGAGTGGTGACGGTGCGCCCGGATGTCGAATAGTTTTGCTCGTTTTAACACAATACATCTTATGAATATTATTCTTGCAACAGCGGATAGCCCGGTGGGCAGCATTATCGCTCTGACGATTCTGGCCGTTTTTATTTTGGGTACGATTGTATGGCTTTTTAGTCGTTACAAGATGTGCCCTTCGGATAAGATTTTGATTGTCTATGGTAATGTGGGTGCCGGTAAGAGTGCCAAGTGCATCCATGGCGGTGCCACGTTCATTGTGCCCATTGTGCAGAATTATGCATTCATGGATCTTAACCCCATTAACATTGATGTACCTTTGAAGGGCGCTCTTTCCAGCCAGAATATCCGTGTGGATGTGCCTTCGTCTTTCATTGTGGGTATCAGCACTCAGCCGGAGATTATGCAGAATGCCGCCAGCCGTTTGCTGGGGCGTTCCCGCCAGGATATCCGGGATCTTGCCTCCGAAATCATTATGGGGCAGATGCGCGTGGTGATTGCTTCCCTCACGATTGAGGAAATCAATGCCGACCGTGAGAAGCTCATCAAGGGGATTACCGGCGGTGTGGATGTGGAGTTGCACAAGGTGGGGTTGTATCTCATCAATGCCAATATCACGGATATTCGGGATGCTTCCGGCTATATTGCTGCTTTGGGGCAGGAGGCGGCCGCCCGCGCTATTAACGATGCCATGATTAAGGTGGCAGAGGAGACGCGCCGTGGCGAAATCGGTAAGGCGGAGGCTCTGCGCGACCAGACGGTGCAGGTGGCTATGGCTAATGCCGCCGCTGTGGAGGGTAATAATGAAGCCCAAATGAAGGTGGCGGATTCCAATGCCCGGCTCAAGGTGCGCCAGGCGGAGGCGGCTCGCATTGCCCTTGTGGCGGAGAAGGAGCAGGCGGCTCAGGCGGAGTCGGCCGGCTATGTGGCTAACCGCGAGGCGGAGATGAAACGCGCGGAATTGGAGCGTGCAACCCGCACTGCGGACGAAATTGTTCGCGCGGAGATTGAAAAGCGTAAACAGGAGATTGCAGCGGAGGCTGTGGCGGCTGTTCTGGTAAAAGAACAGCAGGGTAAGGCCGATGCTCTGGTGATTGAAAAAGAGGCCGAGGGTATGGCTGCCACGAAGCTCGCCAAGGGTGAGGCCGATGCGCTCCTTCTTAAGAAAAAGGCGGAGGGTGAAGGTTTGGAGCTGGTGGGGCGCGGGCAGGCTAGTGCCATTCAGGCTGCTCTGGAGGCAAAGGCTTCCGGTTTCCGCCGGATTGTGGAGGCTGCCGGGGATGCCCGCGCTGCTTCCGGCTTGCTTGTAACGGAGCAGTTGCCGCAGATTGTGGAAACGCAGGCCAGTGCCATCCGCAACCTTTCCTTCGATAAGGTGGTGGTGATGGGCGGCGGGGATTCTCGCAGTGGCAGCGTGGGCGGCTTTGTCCAAAATCTGGTTACGGGTACGTTGCCGCTGCATGAGCTGGCTTCCAGCGTGGGGGTACAGCTGCCGGATTACCTCGGCAAGGCAGAGTCTGCTTCCCCTGCGGCGGAAAATAATAAAGCGTAAATACTGCATCCTATCGAGGATATAAATCCTTTATCGAAAGCGCCGCTGATGAAAATACTCTCTCAATTCTTGTGTTTTATACTGGTGGGGGGCATGTTTCCATGTGCCATGGGGCAATCGCCCCATGCCGATGCCTCCGTACGGGAAAAGGCTCATTATCGCTTGGACCGTCTTTTCTACATGGACGAGGAGACGGATGCCCGCACCCTTCGCCATAATCAAAAAGCCCTTTCAGAATGCCTGAAAAAAGCCTTCAAAAGAGAGGGGGTTGATTTGTCTGCGGACCCGGAATTGGAGATTCGGCGTTCTTCTTCTCCGGACTCCGTTTCCATAGCAATAAAGGTTTCCGCTACGGGTCCTGTTCACGAGAAAATTCGTGAATGCTTACGCAGATTCCATAGAGAAGAGCTGAAGATGCCGGCTGCGGCACCGGCGGCATCTCCGACCGCTCTCGCTACAAAGCAATGGAAAGTGCCGGTTTCCTTCTTTGAGGGAGATGATTCTCCCGGGACGGACGCCGTTGAAATGCTGAAAATGTGCGGAGTTGCCTTCCCCCCGGGGGCTACTGCCTCATACGATGCCCGGAAGGAAATCCTTAGCCTGACGAATACGGCACAGGAATTAAGCAGCGGGGACAATGTGGTGTCCCGGCTCCTCACGCATTTAATGCTGCTGACGCCCAAATCCCTGTCCTATGGTGAATTGGGGAAGGACGGAACGCTGAAGGCTCCCTACTTGGTGGAGCAGCTTAAATCCTTGCTGCCGAAATCCTCCAAGGTGGATTACAAGAGTGTGGCTTACCTGTTGTGTGCTGCTCCGAATGTGGCTTCTTCCCCTAGGTCGGGAGAGTTGAAGACGCATCTTCAACGCTTTGCGGCGGTGGATGGTGTGGCCGTTATCCTCGTTGTGGCGGATAAGAAGGATGCCGCATGGGCCAAAAAAGCATCTTACCCCAGTATCCAGTGGGATAAGCTGATTCAAGCGAAATTGGGGGCAGACTTCCCGGAGCCCTTTTTTAAGATGGGGCGTTGTTGTCTCATGAATCCCCATGGCGGGAAGGTGCGGTACGCGAAGAATACGGAAAAGATGACCGAGCTGGCGCATTTTGTGGCAGTAGTGGCAAGCACTGCCGAGTCCGCCCCGAAGTCTGCCAGAAAGGATGCTGCGGATGTTCCCCCGGCAAAGGCAAATGCCGCATGGCTCAAGCGCCAAATGGCCCGCCAAAAAAAGGCCGTGGATATGGTGAAAAAAATTACAAACGAGCGTTCTTGCAAAGCTGCCATTGCAAAGCTGAAGAAGCTATACGGTATCCAAGGCGGGATGCCGGCAGACCCTTGCCCGTACCCGGAAGAGGAGGGCTCTTCCCCCATGGAAAATAAAAAAATGGCCAAGCTGGCTTTTGCGATGGGAACCGCGCTGAATCGTCTGGATTCCCTCGTGGTGGAAGGGAAGGTAGAGGCTGAAAGTTTTGACATTTTGTATGAAATCGTGGCCGCTTGTTGCCTCATCGAAGATGATGGCAGCTCAGATTAAGCTCTTTTTCCCGGAAAAGATATATCTGTGCCCTTTTTTCGTTGCAGAGCCTGCATGGCTGTGTTAGAATGGCAGGCATAGAAAAACTCTATTTCTCCCATGATTACAGACCACACTATTCGCGGTAAGCAGGTTTTTACGGACGAGATTGATGCCCTGAAGGCTATTGGCGAGCGCCTCGGGAATTCTTTTAACGCTGCTGTGGATGCCATGTACAAGGCCATTACCACCGGCCACAAGATTATTGTGGTGGGTGTTGGTAAGAGCGGTCTTGTGGGTAATAAGATTGCCGCCACGCTCACTTCTACCGGGGCTCCTTCCGTGGTGCTGGATTCCATGAATGCTTTGCACGGAGATTTGGGAATTGTGCAGGATGGAGATGCTTGCATCGCTATGTCTTTCTCCGGCGAGACGAGCGAATTGCTCACTCTGCTGCCTTTCCTGAAGCGTTTTGATATGCCCATTATCGGCATGACGGGTAAGCTCGGCTCTACACTTGCCCAGCTTTCTGATGTGGTGCTGGATACCGGTGTGGAGCGCGAGGCCGACCCGCTGAATTTGGCGCCCACCTCCTCTTCCACGGCAATGCTTGTGATGGGGGATGCTCTGGCCATGGCTCTGCTGGAAGCTCAGAACTTTACCAAGGAGGACTTTGCCCGCAGCCATCCGGGCGGTTCCCTCGGGCGCGCGCTCCTTACTCGCATTGGCGATATTATGCGCAAGGAGTTTGCCACGCAGCCCGCTTCCGCTACGGTGATGGATTGCATCATTGCCATGTCTGCCGCTCGCGCCGGTGCTTGTGTGCTGACTCATGAGGATGGTACCCTTGCCGGTGTGTTTACCCATGGTGACTTTGCTCGCGCTTATCAGGCGGATCCCGGCTGTGGCAGCAATCCCGTGGCCGCGCTCATGACGAAGAAGCCCGTTTATGTGGAGGCGGATAAGCTGGCTGTGGTGGCGGTGAAGACGCTCCGCGAGCGCCGTATTGATGATTTGGTGGTGCTGGATGCAGAGAATAAGCCCGTGGGGCTTATCGATACGCAGGATCTTGTGCGCCTTAAGCTCATCTGAGCCGCCTTTGCGGTGCTAATGTAGAAAATTTAGTCTTGAACACACTTTAGACTTGATTTCTTTGCGGAAAAAGTGCATCATCTGGCACCGCTTTTTGCGAAAGCAAGATATCTTACATCAAATAACGTTATGAGAAAGTACGAAGCACTGATCGTCCTGAACATGAAGGGCACTGCCACGCTCGAGGAGCTGACCGCCGCGATGACGGAGAAGCTCGAGGCCGCAGGCGCCAAGGTTACCGGCACCACTAACATGGGTCGCCGTGAGTTTGCCTATGAGTCTGACCACCTGAAGGCTGGCCAGTACATGCGCTTCGAGTTCGACGCTGAGCCCTCTGTTATCCGTACGGTGCGTGAGGCCCTCGCTATCGACGAGCGTGTTCACTACCAGTACTACCTCGTTAAGTAAAGGTCAGTGCAGGGTACAGAATCCTGATTTTTTTTTCCAAGAGGATTCCCCAGAGTGGGAATCCTCTTTTTGCTTTAGATAGCGTACTGCCTTTTTTGTAAAAAAAGCCCCCGCTTCCGGGATGGAAGCGGGGGAAGTTTTTTCCTGTGGAAGGTGATTACTTGAGAATCATCTTGAAGTCTACCACTACGGCGCGCTCTGCCGTAACAAGGACGGGGTTACCATCGATAGCGGTAATCTCCGGAATCTCGAGTACGAGCTGCTGCACCTTGCGGAGGGTGTCCGCCAGCGGGCCGACGGCCTTGGGGGCCTCGCCGCGTACGCCGTTGAGGATGGTGCCCACCTTGGTTTCCTTAATCATGGTGTCGAAATCCTCCGTGGGAAGGATGCGCATGGTCGTGTCGCGCATAACTTCCGTGTACACGCCGCCGGTGCCGAATACCATGACGCGGCCGAAGTTCTTATCGCTGTTCACACCGATGATGGTTTCGGTGGCCTTGGTAATCATTTCCTGAATGAGGACGGATGCGCCCTTGAGCTGGAACTTCTCGATGGAGCCCCAGAGACCGCTCCATGCTTCCTCGAAGCTGGCTTCATCGTTAATGTTGAGGTAAATGCCCTTCATTTCCGTCTTGTGCAGAGCATCGGGGGCGGAGAGTTTGAGTACCACGGCATTCGGGAAGATGGTCTTGCAGAAGGCAAGCGCCTCAGCCTTGTCGGTAAAGTTACCGCACTTCGGGTAATCGATGCCGTAGTGGTCCATGAGCATGTTGACCGTCGCCTGCGGCAGGGAGGCAAGGCCGGCTTCCTTGGCTTCCGTGATGGCTGCCTTAATGGTGGCAGGTACTTCGCCTACCTCGCAGGTGGCAAGCTTTTTGCCACGGAAAGCCATTTGAGCCTTCAGAAGGCCGAGTAGGCGCACGATGTCTGCCGGGTACTCGTAGTTGAGAATCTTAGCGGCGGAGAGCAGTTTGCGGCCTTCGTCCACACGGGCACCGCCCACGAAGGAGCAGTAGATGTTCACGTTCGGGTACTGGGGAGCCAGCTTGATGACTGCTTCTGCGGTGCCGGGGCAATCCGTGACGCGCTGCGGGGTGAGGAGAACAAGGATGTTCTTGTACTCACCGCTTTCGCAGAGTACGCGGAGGGCTGCTTCGTAGCGGTCGGCCTTGGCATCGCCCACCACGTCGATGGGGTTGCCGAGGGAGGCTTCCGGGGTAAGCACGGCGCGAAGTGCCTCGATGGTCTTTTCGCTCGGGCGGGCGAGGTCGAGCCCGGCTTCTTCGCAGAGGTCGGAGGTAAGCACACCCACGCCGCCGGCATTCGTCAGCACGGCTACCTGTCCGTCGAACTGGTTGTGGTTGCAGTATTGCAGCACCTCCAGCAGGCCGAAGAGTTCGCGGTCGTTATAGGCTTGGATGGCGCCGGCACCTTGAAGTGCCATTTCCAGAACACGGTAGTTCGGGGCAAGGGAGCCTGTGTGGGAAAGGGAAGCCGCCTGAGCTTTGGCGCTCTTGCCGGGTTCCATGATGACGCAGGGCTTGGTGTCGGATACTTCCTTAATGACTTTGAGGAATTCCTTACCATTCTTCAGGGATTCGAGGTAGAAGACGAAGGCGTTGGTGTTGGGGTCGTCCTTGAGGGCGGCCAAGAGCTTGTCCTCTCCCATAACGGCTTTGTTACCGATGGAGATGAAGTGGGAGAAGCCGATGCCTTTGCCGGCGGCCCAGTCCATAATGGCGGAGCAGTAGGCTCCGGATTGGGAAACGAAGGCCACGTTGCCGCGTGCGGGGAAACCATCGGCGAAAGAGGCGTTCACGTTATCAAAGGTGGAGATGTGGCCCAGGCAGTTCGGCCCCAGCAGGTTAATGCCATTGTCCAAGCATTTCTTAGCGATGCGCTGTTCCAGCTCCTTCTCGCCCACTTCGGCGAAACCGGCGGTGATGATGGAGATGTTCTTGGTGCCGTTCACGATGCAGGCGTCAATCACGGCTTCTGTGAAACGGGCGGGAACGAGGATAACGACCAAGTCCATGGGCTCCGGCAGGGCGTCCACGCTGGCATAGCAGGGCTTGCCGCAGAGTTCCTGACCGGCCATCTTGGGGTTGATGCCGTAAAGCTTGCCCTTGTAATCAGCGGAGATGATGTTGTTGAATACAACGGCGCCCAGCTTGGTGGGGTCGGCGGAGACACCGACGACTGCAATGCTCTTCGGATTGAAGAATGTTTCGAGTGACATGGTTGTTGTTATTTGGTTGAAAAACTGAAGAACCTGTACATGCGGCTCCGCAGAGGATTGTAGCACTTCGACCAACTGTTTGCAAGCAACTTTGCCTTTTTTAAGCAAAGTTTTAGTAAAAGAGCCCCCTTTGTTACCTTATTCGAGCAAGGTAAAGTCCGGCGATGTGCTTTCCAGCCAGTTATTGAGAATTTCCACGGCTGCGGCTTGGTCGATAATGGGGCGAAAGTTTTTGGCTTTTTTCCCGGCTTGGTGGAGTTTTTCCTGTGCTGTGGAGGTGGTGAGGTATTCGTCCATGTAGATGAGGGGAAGCTCCGGAAGAAGGGAATGGAGTTTTTCTCCGAAGTGGCGAACCTTGGCGCAGGCGGTACCCTCTGTGCCATCCATGCGCAGGGGAAGTCCGAGGACGAGTGTGCGGATGCCTCGCTCGCGGACGATTTCTGCAATGCGGGTGAAGGGGTTGGTGCGTTGCAGGTGGATGCTTTCCACCGGATGCGCCAATATGCCGCAGGCATCCGTGGCGGCGATGCCGATACGGGCCGCTCCGTAGTCTATACCAAGGGCAGGGTGCATCAGACTAAATTCTCCGGCAGGGCGGAGACGATGTTTTTGATTTTATCGGCCTCTGCGCGGTGCGCTACGAGGAGGGAGTCCCCTGTATCTACAACGATGAGGTCCTGCACACCTACGAGGGCTACACGTTTGCCGGAATCGGTAAACACGATGTTGTTTTTAGCCAGTTCCTGGCTGAGCGGGCTATTGCTGGCATTGCCGTTTGGCTGTTGGGGCAGGTATTTCCCCACGGAAATCCAAGAGCCTACATCGTCCCAATCGAAACCGGCTTCGAAGTTAAGCACGCGGTCCGCTTTTTCCAGCAGGGCAAAATCGATGGAGATGGGGGTGAGTGCCGGGAATTGCTGCCGAATGAAGGAGGGAAGCTCCGGTGCCTGAATGAGTTGGGTAATGAATGCAGCCAGTTCCGGGCTATGGGCGCTGAGCTGGTGGCGTACATAGTCCACATTCCAGATGAACATACCGGCATTCCACGAGAAATTGCCGCCGGCCAGATATTCGGCGGCGGTGGCTGTATCCGGTTTTTCTCGGAAGCGTACGACTTCGTAGCAGTTGTGGGTAAGTGTGTTATTGTTTAACTTTTCTGCGCGTTCGATATAGCCGTAGCTTGGGCAGGCCCATGTGGGTTTGATGCCGATGGTGATGAGGGCTTTTTCTCGGGCTGCAAGGGAGAGAGCTTCTGCGGCAAGACTGCGGAAGGCGGAATCTTCCAGAATGAGCGAATCGCTGGGGATGATAATCATGTTGGCCTGCGGATTACGGCGTGCGATGAGCCCCACGCCCAGAGCCACGGCCGGTGCTGTATCCCTCCGCGCGGGTTCTGCCACAATGTTTTCGGCGGGCAGTTCGGCGGCTTGACGGCGCACCTCGGCTTCCTGCTGGTGGTTGGTGAGAATGAAGATGTTTTCTGCCGGCACCAGCCCCTTCACTCGCTCAATGGCTTGGTGCAGCATGGTGCCGCTGCCGAAAAGATTGAGTAATTGCTTGGGCTTGGCATTGCGGGAAAGAGGCCAAAAACGGGTGCCGCTGCCACCCGCAAGAATAAGGGCATAGTTGCTCATGGTTCCCGCCAGTATAGCGGCTGTTTAGGGGGGAGGTCAAGCCCCGATGCCGTATGAAGGGAAATTCGTGCACATGTGTCCCAAAGTTTCCCGGCTCATAAGGCGAAAGCCCGATGAGAACAGG
>CAYSYD010000087.1:0-9196 GCA_964435145.1 uncultured Akkermansia sp. | reverse complement strand
TTCATTGTATCGAGCCAGACCGGACATAAACACCAGCAAATCTGAAACAGACCCGAAGATTTTTTACAAAAAAGTCTGTACATCGCATTTGAAATGAGATATCCTTGCAAATGAGTTCCTTTTGCTCTGTCCAGTCATGTCTTTTCCGTCAGATTCAGCCAAGCCTCTAATTTCCGTCATTGTACCGGTTTACAATGCCGAAGCATGGCTTGAGCAATGTTTGGAAAGCATCATCCGCCAAACCTATACTGCATTACAAATTATTTGTGTAGATGATGCCAGTTCGGACAACTCCTTTGCTATTCTTTCTAAATACGCAGCTCTCGACCCAAGAATAGAATTGATTCGCCAAGAGAGCAACAAGGGGCTTTCCGCTGCACGCAATGCCGGTATTTCAAAAGCAAGAGGAGAATGGATAACCGGGGTTGATAGTGATGACTACCTGACGGAGGATGCCTACTCAAAACTTATATCTCAATTGTATCCTCAAGCCGATATTGTGTGTTTCGGCGCCACCGCAGTGGATGAAAATGGGAAAACTCTAAAATTCAACCTTTTAGGAAAGACATGGGATGGCATACAGAGTCCCACGGATGTATTGACTAGGCACACACCTCCCATGTTCCAGCTTAAACTCTGGAAACGGAGCTTCCTGACAAAGTGGAAATTAATGTTTGTAGAGGGCTGCATTCACGAGGATGAAATTCTGTGGCACCAAGCCTCTGCCGTTGCAACGCAAATACAATACATCAACGACAAGGTTTATTTCTATCGTCGGCATGCGGGCAGCATCATGTCGAGAAGCGTTTCAGCCGTTGAAAAGGCAGTCGATTATTGCCGAGTTCTTGAGTCCATAGCACGCTTTTATAAGCAACATCATTTGATGTCGGGACACTTTGGAAAAATTCCGAATCTTATGGGAGTATTCTACGACAGCGTTCTTAAACGTAGCCAAAGCCTCTCAGAAAAGAAAGAAGTCCGCACATATTTCCGCCGGGTCATTCAGAATTTAGGCTTGCCTCGAGACGCGCACAATGCTTATCCCATCAGAGAATTGGAACACCCCATACTGCGTTGGAACCCTTTTTATCAGAGAGCCCAAGGGAAAATAAGTTTCTGCATCTTGTTCCTGCCAATCTGGACGCGTAGGCTCCGCAAAAATGGCATTACTTGGCGTCTTTGCGGCATACCTGTTTTCAAAAAGAGCTTCAAATGACCCCCTCCTCTCCCCAAAGAAGAAAACTACTCTTTCTCATCGACTCCTTGGTAGGGGGCGGAGCAGAGAGAGTCCTGACTATTCTTTTGCAACAGCTACCCCGGGAAAAATACCACATTACCGTAGCGAGTTTGTACTCCGGCGGCCGTTACGAGGCGGCAATCCGAGAGCGAGCGGACCATTACATCTCCATACTGCCGGATCTCTCCGGCCTGCGAGGCATCCGCAAATTCATCAAACGCCGGAAAAAGAGTTTGCTGACAAAATGGCTGCCACTGCGCTGGGTATGGCGTTGGTATATGCCTATGGACGCAGATGTAGAAATTGCTTTTTTAGAAGGCTTCGCTACTCGATTTCTGGCGGCCTCCCCCAATCGGAAAGCACTTAAATACTCATGGGTTCACATAGATTTAGAAAAATTGCATTGGATTACCCCATGGTACAGAGGTTATACCGATGAAAAACGCTGCTTTACCGCATGCCATAAGGTTGTCTGCGTATCCGACGAGGTGGAAAGAGCCATGAAACGATTTTACAGTCTGGCTAACACATGCACCTTGCTGAATCCGGTGGATTATCAGACAATTAGAAACAAAGCAGCTCTTCCGGCAGCTTATTTCCCGCGAAAGGAAGGAGTATGGCGCTTAGTATCGGTGGGGCGTTATACCCCCCAAAAAGGGTATCTAATGCTCCTGCAAGCCTTTCAAATAGTGTTGGAGCGTGGTATTCGCGCAGAGTTACTTCTTGTTGGAGAAGGCCACGAACGGCCTGTTTACGAGGCTTTTCTAAAGGATAACGGAATGGAAGATTCCGTTCTGCTCACAGGATTTCAGGAAAACCCATACCCTTGTTTGCAATCTGCCGATTTATTCATATGTTCCTCCCTCACGGAGGGATTCAGCACCGCCATTACCGAAGCCCTTGTTTTGGGGGTGCCGGTTGTTTCCACAGAAGTTCCGGGCATCCACCGCCAGTTGCGCAATGAACACTTTGGCGTACTGAGCCGGGGTAACGCCAAGGACTTAGCAGATACCATAGAGCAGCTGCTCCGTAATCCTGAGCGGCTTCAAAATATGGCATCGCGAGCACGCAGCTATGTGGAAGATATGAATATGGATGGCTACGTCCGAAACATTGAGGCTCTACTGCAAGCCCCCTTACCTACCCATCCCCGCTAAGAACTATGGATATCCACCTTACATTTTCCGATACTGACTATCAGGAGGCTTGCCTGAGTATCGCTTCCATTCTCCGCTTGGAACCGCATTCAACAATATGGTGTGAAGGTGATTTTTCCCCGAATACCACTGAGGAATTGATGCATTTTGAATGGGTTTGTCCCGGAGCAAAAATATCCTGCACCACAGAGGCTCCGCCTTCCTCCGCATATAAAGTTCCGGCCGGCAGCATCGCCACCGGAAAAACATCTTCCGATGCACCCGACTTTTGCCTTCTGGGAGGTAAAAATTACGAAAAGCACAAAAAGAACATCTCACGGTTCTGGGATGGCTGGAAAAAGAAAAAGGCACGCATTGCGCTAATTATTGATGAGTACTTCGGAGGAGCCGGAACCGCTTTCGGAGGCTATGGATTTGTAGCCCGCTGTCTGGTAGGTAAATTCCTGCCTAACCGCCATGTGGAGTTGGAAGTCATACTGGGACGTGGGCGCAAAGCATTCAAATGCACAGAACATTGTATAGACGGCATCAAGGTATACTATCTTCCCAAGTGGCGTTTCTGTGCTGCCCGTGTGCTGAAAAGAAAAAAATACGATGCTTATTTGAGCATTGAATTGGTAAGCACATTTGCCCTACGCCTCGTTCCGGCGCACATGCGCAAACTGCTCCTCTGGATTCAGGACCCACGCCCAACAACAGATTGGGATGAAATCAACACTGTACAAATCTTCAAGGAATTCAATTACTGGAACCCCGAGATATACAACTTTGTCCACAAACTTTACCAACAAGGACAAGTCCGATTTATCACTCAAGCCCCCTACCTTGTACCCAAGGCACGTACTCTTTACGAACTGCCTGATTCTGTAGACGCCCCATGGGTGCCCAATCCTGTGGAAGTGGATGAGTCCTTCTCCTTCGATTTGCAACGCAAGGAAAATATGATTATCTACCTCGGGCGGCTGGAATCCGTCAAACGCGGATGGTTGTTCTGCGAAATTGCACGCCGCCTGCCCCAATACCAATTCTATGTACTGGGGAAATACCACCGGGATAGTCTCCGTAATAAAGAACTCATGCAGCAATACGAGACCATTCCCAACCTGCACTTTGTCGGCCATGTGGAAGGAAAAGAAAAGGAGCAATACCTCAAGCGTGCCAGACTCATCATCAACACCTCCATTCACGAGGCCTTACCTGTCTCCTTTCTGGAGGCCTTGGCTTATGGCACCTGCATCGTAAGCAACCAAAACCCGGAAGGCTTGGCAAAACGATTCGGTGCATGGACAGGGCAAATTCTGGGAGACGGTTTCGATAAAGTGGAGTGCTTCCTCTCCCCCATTCAGGAGCTGATGGAAAACGATGACCTGTACGCAGCAAAAGCGCAACAAGGTATGGCGTATATTCGAAATCACCACCGCATCGAACCATGCATGAAACTCCTCCGTAACGCATTGAAAGAAACTATCCAAGCCCCCTCTCTATGAAGCGAAAATTCATCGGATGGCAAACAGAAGATAAGGTGCGCACGTTCTACCTTTTCTGGCTCCCTGTGCGCAAAAAAAATACAAAACCGGGAAACAACCTTTTCGCAGAACTTGAGACAATCAAGAACACATGGCTCCCGGCTATGGCCACGCACCCACAAGTATTTTCCCCGTACAAGGGCTGCCATAGAGGGCAAGACATAGTCATTACAGCAGCCGGCCCCACACTAGATGCGTACAAACCAATTCCCGGAGCCATCCATATCGGGGTGAACAGGGTGTTTCTCCATCCACAGCTTCGGCTGGACTATCTCTTCTGTATAGACCACCCATTGTTAGATGAGGAATTGCTGAGTAGCTACCGAAAAAACGAATGCCATAATTTTTTTGGCATGCACCATCACCAGCCCAATTCAATCCCCATCCACCTTGTGGAAAAATGCAACGCTCAACTCTTTTACTTCGAATTAGCTTCTCCGCGCATACCGCATAAACTCGTCCCCTACGATATTGCACACTCGCCACTTCTACTGTGGGCCTCTGTTGTATCGGCAGCCTTCCAGTTTGCCCTCTGGTGCCGCCCCAAAAGAATTTTTTTAGTGGGGTGTGATTGCTCAACTAACGGATATTTTAAAGCGGATAACAGCGGAGTACCGCAATTTCTTCCCACAGACGATTTGAAACTCGAATGGCAACGTTTAGCCCGTTTTGCCCAAAAATTGTATCCCGACACAAAGATTATATCCATCAATCCCGTAGGTCTTAAGGGCTTATTTGAGGATATGGACATGTAAAAATCCTCTCCCGCCATCGGTAGTTTTCATCCACAGAGGGAAATCGAATCGCAGCTCCGCCACCGGAGCTGCTTTTTGTACACCGTATTTAAGATGAGGGAAACTGCGCCTGCGGCTTTGTGAGCTTCTTACTTCTACTCCTTGTGAGGGGAGAAAGTTTCTCAGAAAGATTACGTCTAAATCATTAAAAACAAACACCCAAGATGAAGAAAACACTCTCTATCCTGCTTAGCCTTTGCTGCGTTTCCCTGGCACATGCAGCAAGCGTAGACAGCGAGACCAACTACCAAGGTTCCTCCATTACCCATACCCCCGGCGATTCTGCTGATTTTGCCATCACCTTTGAGCTGAGCGGCATCAACGCCATCAGCGAATATGGGCAAAATGCGTATTGGTCTCTCTACCTTAAGGGCAACACGATAGGGAACTACTTTGCAATGGCTGCAAATTCCCTTTCCAACCCGAACGGGACCTACATTTTCCAATTCGTGGATGATACCTGCGAATTCACCTTCGGTATTTTGGATGAGTTCGATACCATTCAGCCGATTATTTCATCCAAAGATATCTTCTCCTGAGGAACCACCTTTGAGGAGGCGTACACAAACTACTACGCCGACGCAACGATGAAGGAAGGATCCATCAACATTGCCCCATCAATGCCGGCGAGGAAACCGTCGGAACCGTCATGAGTTGGAGCGGCACCCCTACTGCAAGTGAAATTGTGGAAGCCTCTAAGCCCGTCCCCGAGCCCGCCTCAGCCACACTGAGCCTGCTGGCTCTGGCCGGTCTGGTAGCTCGCCGCCGCCGCTAATCCCTATACAAAGAGCTTTTCCTTAAAGCAAGAAACCCAGCAATTTTGAATCAAAAGAGCCAGTTGCCGCTTGAAGAAACAGTTTTCCTATGCTAGAATAGGCGCGTACGACTATGACCACACAGCTCGATCAACTTAAGAAATACACCACGGTGGTGGCAGATACGGGAGATTTCCGCCAGATGGAGGAATTCTCCCCGCAGGATGCCACCACAAATCCCTCCCTCATCCTTGCAGCAGCAGCCAAGGAGGAATACCGCCCCATCATTGAACGCGTTGTAGCAGACTTTAAGGCCACGGTATCCCAGCCGGCTGCACATATTGATGCGCTGATGGATCGTGTCATTGTAGCCTTTGGTTTGGAAATCCTCAAGCGGGTTCCCGGTCGAGTCTCCAGCGAGGTGGATGCACGCCTCTCCTTCGATACGGAGGCCACAGTGGCCAAGGCACGAGAAATTATGGCACTGTACGAGGAAGCCGGCATCCCCCGCGAGCGTGTATTGATTAAAATTGCTTCCACATGGGAAGGAATCCAAGCGGCGCGCCGGTTGGAGCAAGAGGGCATCCACTGCAACCTTACTCTTCTGTTCAGCCTTGTGCAGGCCGTAGCATGTGCGGAAGCCGGGGTGCGCCTCATTTCCCCCTTCGTGGGGCGTATTTTGGACTGGTACACAGCCTCCACCGGGCAAACCTACACGGCAGAGACAGATCCGGGGGTTGTCTCTGTACGCACCATTTATAATTATTACAAGAAGTTTGGTTATCCGGTACAAATTATGGGTGCTTCTTTCCGCAATAAGGGAGAGGTGCTGGCACTGGCCGGGTGCGACCTGCTTACCATTTCCCCGGGGCTGCTTGCAGAGCTTGCAGCCGGCACGGAGGAAGTGCTTCCCCTTCTCTCCCCGGAGGCCGCAGCCGCCAGCGATATTGAGCGCATACCTGCGGATGAGAAAAACTTCCGCTTCCTCTTCAACGAGGATGCCATGGCCACAGAAAAAACGGCAGAGGGTATTCGCCGATTCTCCGCCGATATTCGCAAGCTGGAATCGCTTCTGGTCTCCATGTTATAATCATCTCTAACCATTGTTCTGACTTATGAAAGTACTTGTTACCGGCGGTGCCGGCTATATTGGTTCCCACACAGTGCGCCAGCTTGTCAAAAGCGGTGCGGATGTAACTGTTCTCGACAGCATGGTATACGGACATCCTGCCGCCATTGTGGATCCGGAGGTAAAACTCGTCAAAGGAGATTTAGGGGATCCGGCCGTTGTGTACCCCCTGCTGGTGAATGGTAAGTTCGATGCCGTTGTACATTTCGCAGCCTTCATCCAAGTGGGAGAATCCGTAACGGACCCGCTGAAGTATTATGAGAATAACATTGCCAAGCCGCTTGTCCTCCTGCGAGCCATGATTCTGGCCGGCTGCAAGCGTTTCGTATTCTCCTCCACCTGCGCCACCTATGGTGTGCCCACACAGGTACCCATTCCTGAAACGGAGAAGCAAGACCCCATCAATCCCTATGGAGGCTCCAAGTACATGCTGGAAAAGGTATGCAAGGATTGCGACCGCGCCTATGGTCTTAAGAGTGTATTCCTGCGCTACTTTAACGCCTCCGGTTCTTCCGAGGACGGGCTTATCGGCGAGGATCACGAGCCGGAATCTCACCTTATTCCGGTGATTCTTCAAGCCATTAAGGGAGAGCGCCCCGGCATCACCGTATTCGGCACGGACTACGATACCCCGGACGGCACCTGCATTCGCGATTACATCCATGTGGACGATTTGGCCGATGCGCACCTGCGAGCGCTGAATTACCTGATGGCGGGCGGAGAAACCAACTGGTTTAATCTGGGTACAGGCAAGGGACTCTCCGTGAAGGAAATTATTGATGCTGCGGAAAAAGTAACCGGCATGAAGGCTCCCGTGGAATATGGTCCGCGCCGCGAGGGTGACCCGCCCCGCCTTATTGCGGATGCCCGCAAAGCTGCGGAAATTCTTGGCTGGATTCCCAAGTATCAGGATGCCACCCGCATCGTTGAAACAGCTTGGAAGTGGTTTAACGGTCCCCGTGGCGGCCACTATTAAACCACACGTATTCAGAAACTCAAACAAAAAGGGGCAGCCTGCCGGGCTGCCCCTTTTTACTTTCGTAAGAAATACAAACCGGTATAAACCCGCGGGTCTACCGCCACGCCCTCGGCCATACGGGCAAGCAGCCATTCCTCTATCGAATCCATCGGCACCTCCCGAACAGTGATGCGCTCGTTCTCCACACCGCCCCCGGAAGCTACACGGCGGAGCCCACGCGCTATGTAGAAAGAAACGGTCTCGGAACTTAACCCGGGAGAAGAAGGACCCGTGAACAGATATTCTATTTCTGCCGCACGGTATCCCGTCTCCTCCAGAAGCTCCCGCTCTGCCGCAGCCTTATCGGATTCCGGGCCGGAATCCCCACTCAATCCGGCAGGGAAGCAAATGCTTAACGAAGCAATCGGCGGGCGGAATTCCTCCACCAGCAAAACTTTTCCCTCGGGCGTGCAGGCAAATATCATCACGGCTCCGGTTTGCCCCACCCTCTCACAATATTCCCAATGGCCCTCCCGAACCATATTAAGGAATTTTCCCCGGTATAATGTATCCATACTCAAGAAAAAGAAAGCGGGATGGGTAGCCCCATCCCGCCTGCAAGAAAAAGCCGTTTTTACTCTCGAACCAACTCTTGATAGCGAGCCAAAATGCGCTTGGTAATCGAACCGGCGTGGCCGCTTCCAATCGTGCGACCATCCAAAGAAGTAGCGGCAATCACCTCCGCAGCAGTCCCCGTCAGGAAGCATTCATCCGCGCGCAAAATATCGAAGCGGTTCATCACCATCTCGCGGCAGGGGATGCCTAATTCCGTGCAAATATCCATAACGGCATGGCGGGTAATGCCCCCCAAGGCACCTTCCGTAAGCGGAGGAGTAAGAACTTCTCCATTCTTCACGATAAAGATATTATCCCCTGTACACTCAGCCACATTACCGCGTTGATTGAGCATGAGAGCCTCACCGGCTCCCTGCTGTACGGCCTCAATTTTAGCGGAGATGCCATTCAGATAATTCAGGCTTTTCACCTGCTGGCAAAGGATATCCGGATTGGGGCGGCGGTAGGAGCTGGTAATCAAACGGAGTCCGTTCTCGTACATTTCCTTGGGATACAAGGCAATGTTTTGCACAATAATAAACATGCTGGGCTTCGGGCAATTCCAGGGATTCAAGCCCAAATCACCCTTTCCTCGGGTAACCACAAGGCGAATATAGCCATCCACCATACCACTGGCCGCCACCGTTTCCTCCGTAGCCTTGCATACCTCTTCGAAGCTCCATGGTAAATCAATCATCAAATAACGCATGGAATCAAAAAGGCGTACAATATGTTCTTCCAAGCGGAATACCTTGCCGGAATAAAAACGGATGCCTTCAAAACAGCCGTCACCATAAAGAGCGCCGTGGTCAAAAACAGAAATTTTAGCCTCGGTCTCTTCTACCAGTTTACCATCGAACCAAATTTTCATAATGAGAGATGGGGAGGGGGGGGGATTTTTCGTGAACGCTGCCATTATACGCTCTTTTACCCGCATGTGAAGTATAAAAGTATGCCATGAGGAGAAAAAACACATGTGTCCCAAAGTTTCGCAGGGAGGAGAAAAGTGATATTCTCTTTCAGGC
>CAYSYD010000086.1:0-9503 GCA_964435145.1 uncultured Akkermansia sp. | reverse complement strand
GGGATTCCGCATCATCGCGGCTCCTCGCGGACTTTCACCGCAGTGCGCATATCGCATCGGTCGTACAGAAAAGGGAAGCTCCCGGGATGGGGAGCTTCCCTTTGAAAAAAGAATCCACACAGGCGGAGCTTATGCCCGCACTGCGGCAATGAGCTTGTCCTTGGTGGTCATGCCGGTGATGGAGTTGGTTGCCTCGCCGTTTTTAAAGACGATGAGCGTGGGCAAGGAGCGGACGTTGTAACGGATGGCAATGGCTTGCCCGGCGGGGGAGCCGGCATCCACTTTTACCACCTTGGCTTCCCCGGCCAGCGTGGCAGCCACCTGCTCCACGGCAGGCATCATCATCTTGCAGGTGCCGCACCAGGTGGCCCAGAAATCCACCAGAACGGGGATGGGAGACCGGAGAACTTCTGCTTCGAACGTGCTTTCTGTTACTTCTTTAAGTGCCATATGTTTTTCGGATGTTATGATGTTGAGCTTCGGAAAAAACGCCACCGGGAAGAGGCTCTTACCGGTGGCGTTTGGTATAAGGGGGATATGCGTATTCCGGAGGAGCGAGCTTAGAGGCAGGCTTTCAGATGGGAAAGGATGTTATCCTTGGAGCTTGCGCCTACCAAGGTTTCCACCACTTGCCCATTGCGGATAAAGAGCAAGGTGGGAATGGAGCGGATGTTGTATCGCGCACAGAGATTCTGTGTGGCATCCTCGTCCACGTTCACCTTGCCCACTTTTGCCCGACCTGCCACTTCCACTGCAATTTGATCCACAAGGGGGGAAATCGCTTTGCAGGGACCACACCAAGGCGCCCAGAAGTCCACAAGCACCGGAATGGGAGATTGCAAAACTTCTTCCTCGAAATTAGCGTCTGTAAAGGTTAATGCCATGGTGTGGGTTTGACGCGCCGCCGGAGACCGACGTTGAAAAAATTACTCTTCTTCTTCGTCAGCAGATTCTTCCTCAGCCGCATCCTCGGAGGAGCCATCGGAGGCCCAGCCGGTCAGCGGTTCGGAAGCGCGACCGAAGGTCTGGTCGATGGAGTACTGCTGCCAGGCAAAGATGAGCATGATGACGGCGGCAATCACCGCGCAGACGAGAAGCGTGGGGTGATCTTTCTTCTCCTCTTCTTCCTCGGGGAGAGGTTCTTCCACCTTCTTTTTCTTGAGCTTGGAGGGCTTGGAGAAGCCGGCAGGCTTAGGAGATTTGGCAGGAGAGTTAGCCAAGGGCACAGTGGCCGCAGGCATGGCGGGAGCGCCTTCCTCCGCAGCGGGAGCAGCAGGCTTGGGCGCAGAGGGACGAGTGGGCACCTGCAAGGGCATGGTCGGCGTCAGGCGCGGAGCAGCAGGCACACCGGGAGCGGCAGGCGCCGCAGGACGCGGAGCCAAGGGCACAGTGGCCGCAGGCTTAGGAGCAGAAGGAGGTACGGGAGCAGCAGGGCGCGGAGTCGTCGGCGGCATGGGAACCGTGGGAGCAGCAGGACGCGGGACTCCGGGTGCCACAGGGGACACCGGGCGCGGGACTCCGGGAGCAGCAGGAGGAACAGGAACGGGACGGGGCGGCGTGGGAGGAAGAGGAGGTGTACTCATAACGTCAGTAAAGTCTATACCCGCCATTGCGGATTTCCTCTATATTGCCATTTTTTTTGATTTTTGCAAGCGGAAAAGAAGCGCATGGTGTATTTTTTTCGCAAAGGGGCTTATAAAATGAAGCGCCCCGGCTTTTTGGGGGCATTTTCGCCGGCCCAGCGCTGGTAAAGAGCGGGTTTACCACCCGGGGAATAGGGTTTTTGCCAGGAGTGGTCCGGGCGGATGCCGAGGTTGCGCAGGAGGCGGGCATCCAGCACTCTTGCAATTCTGAGTTCCTGCAGGCCTTTGTTAAGGGAACGCTGGTATTCGGATAATCCCCCCACATACCGGAACGCGATTGTGTACTCCACTCTGCAATACTGGTGCATATTCATCGCGTAATCGATGAGGGATAGAGCCTTGGAATGCTCGCCCTTCCGCATGCAGTGGGTAGCCCAATCCAAAAGATTGAGGGCGTACACCGTGGACCAATCAAAAAGGCAGCTATCCTTCATACCATCCCCGGGATAGGAACGGCGCAGCAATTCATCGGCCTCTGCATATTTTCCGTTAAGCGAATACAGATTAGCGAGAGTGGCGAGGGCAAAAAATTGTCTGGGATTAGCCTGCACGGCAAGTTCCAGCATTTTTTGCTGCTCGGGGAAGAGTTTTTCATTCATATGGGGCAAGCACATGTACCGATTCGGCAGGGTGGCGCAGCTGTAAAACTCCGCCACTTCGCGGAGGATTTGCCGGGCTTTGCGGATATTCTCCTCCCCGCCAGCGGAGATAAGGCGGTTCAATTCCCATTGCTGCCACCAGGGGAGATAGTGTTTCATGGCGCCCCGGTACGCCAAAAACACAGTGGACAGGCACAGCAAAGCCAGCACGATACGGCCGCACAGCCCCTGAGCCTGAATACGAACCACATTCCCCGATGCGGAGGGAGCCCAATTTTTGAAGCTAAAAAGATTCCCCCGCTCATGTGCATAGGGGGAAGCGAGTACCCCGCAGGCAAAGGCAGTCATACCGGCTAAGGGGAAAGAATGCCAAGGGAAATCCGTGCAGGCATAAGCCGCCATGCACGCCAGCACCAACAATGCAAGGCCGGAACGCCGACGATTTTCCGCACCTGCCGGCTCGGCGGATAAGGTGCCCCATGCGGCTATAACATGCGCCAAAAGGATGGCAACCACCAGTCCCCCCCCCACAAGGCCGTAATCCATCCATGCTTGGAGGTATTCGTTATGGGCGTAATTCGGGGTAGCCCACTCATCGAAGTAGGGAACAATTTCCCACTGGGAAGCCCCGGTACCAAAGCCAATCAACCCGGCATCCGGAAGCCGGCGGCAAATAAACCTCCATATGTGGTAGCGCAGGTGGGAATCGACATCCTCGACAAAGAAGTGCGTAAGACCGCCAAAAAGCCACCCCCATACGGCACAACCCAGAGCCACCAGCATGCAAGCCATCAGCACATACGAGAAGGCAGAAAGACGTTTCCCCTCGTACGAGCGCAAAACCATATGCAGCCCCCACCCGATAAACAGAGAAAGCGGCACCAGCAGGAAGGGCACGCGAGAGTGGCAAAAAAAGGCCAGTACCAAAGCCGCCACGCCCACCGCCATTCCTAAACCGCGGGATAGCCGCGTTCTTTCCTTCTGCCAGTACGCAGAAAGCACAAGAAGCATTCCCAGTACCACAAACAAGGCACTGGCACAGTTCTTATACACTAACAGCCCTACCGGGCGGGAATTGGTATAGGACAATCCTTCCGCCGGGCGGCCCGTCCACTCTATGGGCACCCACGGCTGCTGCATCAGGAAAAAGAAAAGGATATTCAGCAAAGCCGCCACGCCCACCAAACGCAGCAGCCATTTCCAATCTGCTGCCCGAGCCACATATACCCCGGACACATAATACACGGCACACCAAAGCACCAGCATCATCTCCCGCCCGGCTTCCACGCGGGAATAGCTCAACCCACTGCGAACAAAGAAATACCCGCCTGCCGCCAGGGAAAACCACCCCAGCCAACGCATTTTCAGCAATTTATTCCCCCGGACAATGCAGGCGAGAAAGCACAGTGCCACCAATACCATTCCCACACTTACCGGGAAAGAGCTGTATGCCGTTCCATCCGTCATCCCCATGGAGGCAATCCACAGGATGGAGAGGAGGAAAGCGGCCAGCTTTCCTCCTAAAGACTCAGTCAGGCGTTTCGGAGAGGATTCCATGGCGAGAACATAACATATGCGGCAAGACAAAGCAACATCCATTCTTCCCCCCTGCCCCGAGCTGACGAAAAAAGCGAACGCGCTTTCGGCTTGATGAATACACCCCCGCATGCTAGAATACGCGCGATGAAAGTCATCGTTATAACAGGAGGCATTGCATCCGGCAAGTCCACCGTAATTAGAATGCTGACGGAGTTGGGGGGAGCCGGTGTGGAAATCTTTGACTGCGATGCCGCTGTGGCAGAATTGCAGGAGAAGGGTAAACTCTCCCGGGATTTGGTGGCAGCCTTCGGAGCCGAAGCCCTGGGCGAGGATGGCAGCGTGAATAAGGATTTCCTCCGCTGCATCGTGCGAGAAGATGCCAATGGGCGTGCTAAACTCAATGAGATTGTGCATCCCAAGGTGGCTCAAATGTGTACAGAGGCACAGGCTAAAGCTCGGCAGCGTGGGGATGTGCATTGCTTTTTGGTGGATATTCCCCTCTATTATGAGAGTCCGGTGGACTTTTCCGCACACACCATCTGCGTGGTGGCCACCACGGAATCCACCCAATTGGAAAGGCTGCAAAAGCGCGATGGCATTTCCCAAGAGCAAGCCACGGCCATGCTGCAAGCCCAGCATCCCACCCAGCAGAAGGTCGATAAGGCAGATGTTGTGTTCTGGAACGAGGGGGACATGGCTTTCCTGCTCCGGCAGGTGGAGCTTTTTTACGATACGGAACTGGCCGCAGAAGCAAAGGTCATGCACGCGCGTTCCCGTGTATACGATGTGAACGCGCTCCGCGCCCTGCCTCTGAACGATTTGCAAAAAGAAGCCGCCACTATCGGCAAACGCGGCACCGATAGCCTGCCCAGAGCCCAACTGGTGGCAGAGCTGGTGGGAACTTATTTGCAGGAAGGCAGCAGTGCCATCCTCCATGGGGTGCTGGATGCCCAAGGCTTTCTCCGGGATGCTTCCCGCAGTTTCCGCCCGGGAGAGGACGACCCCAAGATTCCTCAAGAGCTTATTCGCCAATACGGCATACGCCCGGGCAATGCCTTGCAAGTGCGCCTTCGCAAAAAAAACGGCAAGGGAGATACAGGACTCACAGCGGATGCCATTCTGGAAATTGAGGGCGTACCGGCAGGAGAATATGCTGCACCGCAGGACTTTGACCGCCTTACCGCCCTCATTCCCCGGGAAAGGTTGATGCTGGAGAATCCGGACCTCAAATTCCCGGCCATGCGGGTGCTGGACCTCATCACCCCATTAGGCAAAGGGCAGCGAGCCCTCGTGGTAGCACCACCGCGCGGCGGCAAAACAGTGCTGCTCAAAACCATGGCCAAGAGCCTGCGGGCTAATTATCCGGAGGCAGAGCTGCTGGTGCTGCTGCTGGATGAACGCCCGGAAGAGGTGACCGATTTTGAGGAAACGGTGGATGTACCCGTCTATGCCTCCACCTTCGATGAACCCTCCAAACGCCATGCCCAGCTTAGCGATTTGGTGTTAGAACGCGCCCGCCGCTTAGTGGAACGCGGCAAGGACGTCATCATCATGCTGGATTCGCTCACCCGTCTGGCGCGAGGCTATAATGCCAACCAGAGCGGAGGGCGCACTATGTCCGGCGGTTTAGGCTCCCAAGCCTTGGAGAAACCCCGTAAATTCTTCGGAGCCGCGCGCAATGTGGAGGAAGGCGGCAGCCTGACGATTATCGCCACCTGTTTGGTGGAAACGGAATCCCGGATGGATGAGATCATCTTCGAGGAGTTTAAGGGAACGGGCAATATGGAAATCCGGCTGGATAGAGAACTGTCGGAACGCCGTATCTACCCGGCCATTTCTATTCCCCAAAGCGGCACACGAAATGATGACCGCTTGTATCACCCGGACGAGATGACACGCATTCTGCAAGTACGCCGCCAGCTGGCGGCTCTGCCCGGCTGGGAAGGATTACAGCTCCTGCTGCACAACATATCCAAAACCCAAAACAACGCAGAGTTACTGCTGCGGGGGCTGGTAAACACCGGGCGCTAAAGGCGCCGGTGTTCCCGTTCTCCTACCCTGATGACGCACACTCCGGGCGGCAGGGACAGCCGGTTCAGCGGGAGTTCTGCAGCAGAGGGCAGTAAAATAATCCTCCGGACACCACCCGGGAGGGAAAGCTCCTCGGCATCGGTCACAGGCAGTACAGGATTTTTTCCCAGAATAAGCGTGTGCGCATTCTTGGCCTCCTGCGGCAGCGCGGCGTACGATAGATAGGAAGCATCCCCCACGTACAAGACACGTCTCCCGGCATATTCCCACAGCACAATTCCGCAAAGATTAGCAGAATTTCGCGAGGGGACGTCCGACGGCGCAGGATAGAAGGTATACATTCCGGCTTGGGTACGGAGGCGTATTCCCTCCGCAGGCAGGCGGGTTCCCCGCAGCACCTCCAGTGCCGGCCAGCGCTGCTGCAAAAGCTCCACACCACCCGCAGAAGCCACGGTATCCCTTGGGCAAAACAGAACCGCCGGAGTAAAGCCTCCATGGAACAAGACGGGTTCCGTGCTAAAACGCGCAGCACCCTCGGAGCCGCTGTTTACCAGCACACCGGGATTGCCCAGCATGGTAAAACTCTCCCCATAGCCCGTACCCTGCACCACAAGGCATTCTGCTGCGGCCGGTCTTTCTGCGGGCAGGTAAGCATAAGGCAGATTCCCAAACCATGCGGCTACGGCCAATAACATCTCGGCCGAACGGCAGGCCACCCATTCCGCCACTGCACCCACCCACGGAATGCCGCTCACCAACAGCAAAAGCAAACCACTGCTCATCACCACCGGCAGGAGGGGAGTAATAGCCAAGTTCGTCAGTATGCTGTTTGTATTCACCGTGTGGAAACTGAGCAAGGTGATGGGTACAGTAACCAGCCAAGCACTCACGGATACCAGAATCACACAGCGCAGGGAATAGTCCGCCATGCTGAGACGGCGTTCCCATCGCGTATAGAACGCACGGGGGATATAACTATCCGGCCCCAGCCAGGAAGAATCATCCATGCCGTACCGCATGGTAAGGCATATCGCAGCATATGCCGAAAACGAAAGTTGAAAACCGGCATTAAACAGCTGGTTCGGCGCCCATAATAAAATAAGCAGTGCCGCAAAGCTAAGTGTATTTACCCATGTAACACGCCGCCGAAAAATAGTACCCAGCATCAGCACTGCCAAGATGAGGTAAGAGCGGACTGCCGGAACAGAACACCCCGTCATCACCACATAAACACCTATGATGAGCAATACCAGCCAGCGGGAATAAGCGGGATGCACATGCAACCAACGAAATAAACACCAGAGCATTCCCCCCACCAAGGCCACATGCATACCGCTTACCGCAAAGGCATGCAGCGTACCACTGCGGCGGAATCCCTCCATTGTGGAATCCTCCGCACTACTTTTATCCCCCAGAACCAGAGCGCATAAAATCTGGCGAGCAGCATCCGATTCCGTACCCGGAGGCATCAGGCAGCGGCTCAGCTCAAAGCGCATGCGGTTTCCCCATTGGCGCAATCCGGCCACACTCCACAACGGACGCCCCAGCTGCTCTCCGCTGATGTAATAGAGAGCAGCATCCACACCAAGGCTCCGCAGCCAGCGCTGCTCATCAAAACAACCGGCGGGAGGGCTTGGCTCCGGCTCCTTCCACTGCGCCACGATGCGCACATAATCTCCCGGCGTGTACAGCATGTTCTTTCCCCGAATCATCACCCGCGCCCGGCACCAGCCCTTATCCAAAATAAAGCCCCGTTCCAAGACTTGAGCCACCATTCCCTCCAGCTGTAAAACATTTTCCTGCTCTGCCTTGCAGCAAAATGCCCGCCCCTGCTCCGCCTGCACATCCAAATAAAGCCACGATACAGCCCCGCATAACAAGGCACAAACCAGCGTACGCCATAAACGGCACACACCCCCCAAAAGAAAGGCACACCCCGCTAACCCATACCCCGCAGGAGCCAAAATGACTCCCGCCACAACCAACAGGGGAATGAGCAAAGGCGCCCCCTCCAATCCCCGCTTAAGCCTATGCAAGCACATCAGCGGTAAACCACTACCGGCCCCGTTATCGAGGATTGAACGGAACGCAGTTTCCGGACAGCCTGAATAAATAACTGTGCGGCCGCCTCCACCTCCTGCGCCGTGGTAAGGCGGCTTAAAGAAAGGCGCATGCTTTCCCGTATATGAGCATCCGGCATGCCCATGGCGCGCAAAACATGGCTGGGCTCCGGCTCCGCGCTTGTGCAGGCAGAGCCCGCAGAGCAGATAAGACCGGCAGGTTCCAACAGCAGAAAAAGAGATTCCGCAGTGCAGCCCGGAATCCGCATATTCAGCACATGCGGAAGCCGAGAAGCAGATGCGGCATTCTCCACCACCACAATACCGGCTCCCCGCAGCATTTCCACAAACTTCTGCCGCAGGCTCGCCAGCCGTGCATAAGTATCCTGCGCTTGCAAAGCCAGCGCGGCAGCCTTGCCAAAGCCCACAATGCCCGCCACATTTTCCGTGCCCGCACGCCTATAATCCTCCTGAGAGCCTCCCAACATACAGGGGCGAAACTCCGTCCCAGTACGGATATACAATGCCCCCACCCCTTTGGGACCATGCAGTTTGTGGGCGGAAAGAGAGGCAAAAGAAACCGGGACATCCGCCATACAAAGGGGAATCTTACCCGCCGCCTGCACCAAATCCACATGTACCCGGGCTCCGGTCTCCTGCGCAGCTTGCGCCAGAGAGCGCCCCGGCTGGAGTACACCCGTCTCGTGATTAGCCCAAGCAAAACTGGCACCATCGCAGCCCAACAAGCATTCCTTCCATTGGGGCAAATCCACCTGCCCATTAGCCAGCACGCCGCAGATTAAGCCCTTCTCCCCGGCAGCACGCAACGTAGCCGGATGCTCCGTGGCCGGGACAAGCACCCTCTGAAATTGAGATAATGCCGTATTAGTGGCCTCCGTTCCTCCGGAGGTGAAGAAAATTTCCCCGGCCTGTACACCGATAAGTGCCGCTACTTGTTCCCGCGCCTCATCCAAGGCTCGGCGCACAGCTTTCGCCTGCCGATAAGCGGCGGATGGATTGTAAAACTGCTCCCTAAGAAAAGGGAGCATGGTCTCCAGCACCTCCTCTGCCACCGGTGTAGTGGCATTATTATCCCAATATATCATTCTTATTTCTCCTTGTTTGCAAGGGATGATACGGACTCATAAACGCAGGAGGGCACGCAGGCACGCACCCAACGCTCCCACCCGGGCTGCCCTATAAAACCACGCACCAAGGTGGAGGATACTTCCTCTAATTCTGATGGCGGCACCAAAAACAGAGTCTCAATCTCCGGCTCCATGCGCGCATTCATGCGCGCCATGGTCTTCTCGTACTCAAAATCGACTGTATTGCGAATCCCCCGCAGCAGGTGCGTGGCACCCACACTTCGGGCATAATCAACTAAAAACCCCTGCGGTACCTCTGCCATCCGCACATGCGCCGGCATTTCCCGCAGGAGAGTCGCCATCAGCAAGCGCCGTTGTTCCGGCGGAAGGAAGCCCCGCTTTTCCGGATTCACCGCCAGCACCACCACTAATTCATCGAAAATAGCGGCCCCGCGGCGTATCATCCACAGGTGCCCATTGGTGGGAGGATCGAAACTTCCTGCATAGATTCCGATGCGCTTCTGCATGCGCACATGATACATC
>CAYSYD010000085.1:0-9572 GCA_964435145.1 uncultured Akkermansia sp. | reverse complement strand
GCACCACCATATCCACGATACCGATGGAGCAACCGGAGCGGGTGGCTTCCTTGTAACCGAGGGATTTGAGGGCATCGAGCGTTTCGACGGTTCTCTTCTGGCCGCAGGTTTGGTAGCAGCGCCAGATGATTTCACCCAGCTGCTTCTTGCCGACGTTGCGGTTGATGTAGCCGATTTCGTCCGGCCAGATTTCGTTAAAGCGCACGCGACCGGCCGTGGTAACGAGAGTCTTACGACCGACGTTCTCCTGGTTAAAGGCCAATTTGTCGAAAGCGGCACCTTCCTTGCCGTAATCCGGGTTCTTGAGGCGAATCCACTCGTGGTAACCAATCTTGCGGGCAGCAATCGCGAACTCCACTTCGGAGATGGATTCGAAGAGGGGCAGCAGGTGCTGGTTGTCCATCTGCTCCTTCACCTCCATGGCACGGGTATGCGTGAGGTAGTAGGAGCCAAGAATGATATCCTGCGTGGGGGTGCAAATGGGCTTGCCGGAAGCAGGGGAGAAGATGTTGTTCGGGGCCAGCATGAGGAGGCGGGCCTCCAGCTGGGCCTCTACGCTAAGGGGCACATGTACAGCCATCTGGTCACCGTCGAAGTCGGCGTTGTACCCCGTACATACGAGCGGATGCAGACGAATGGCGGAACCTTCAATCAACACAGGCTCGAAGGCCTGAATGGAGAGGCGGTGCAGCGTTGGGGCACGGTTCAGGAACACGGGGTGGCCCTTGGTCACCTCTTCCAGAATGTCCCACACGATGGCTTCCTTGCGGTCAATCATCTTCTTGGCAGAGCGCACAGTATGCACATAGCCAAGCTCCTTCAGGCGGTGGATGATGAAGGGTTCGAAAAGGTTAAGAGCCATCTTCTTGGGCAGACCACACTGATTCATCTTCAAGTGAGGGCCGATGACGATTACAGAACGGCCGGAGTAGTCCACGCGCTTGCCCAGCAGGTTCTGGCGGAAACGACCGCTCTTACCCTTCAGCATATCGGAGAGGGACTTGAGGGGGCGATTTCCTGCGCCGGTCACATGGCGACCATGGCGACCATTGTCGAACAGGGCATCCACGGCTTCCTGAAGCATGCGCATTTCGTTGCGCTTAATCACCTCCGGTGTTTGCAGGGCGGCAAGTTCCTTGAGGCGGTTATTGCGGTTGATGACGCGGCGATACAGGTCGTTCAAATCGCTGGTGGCAAAGCGGCCACCGGGCAGCGGAACGAGGGGGCGCAAATCCGGCGGGATGACGGGCAGGATGGTGAGTACCATCCATTCCGGCTTGCAGCCGCTGGAGCGGAAGCCCTGCACCAGCTGCAGGCGCTTGGCCATCTTGCGCTTGTTCTGCTTGGAGTTGGTTTTCTCCATTTCCTGGCGGAGCTGGTCGATGAGGGCATCCAAATCGATGGTGGAGAGGAGTTTTTGGATGGCAGCAGCACCCATGGCAGCCTCGGGGGCATCGTCGCCATAGTCCTCCACAAGTTCATCGTATTCCTCCTCGGTAAGAATTTGGCCGCGCTCGATGCCATGCACATCCTTCGGGTCAATCACGATGTAATCCTCGTAATAGATGATGCGCTCCAAATCGCGAGCCGTGAGGTCCAGCATCAGGCCGATGCGGCTGGGCATGCACTTGTAGAACCAAATGTGTGTAACGGGCACCGCCAGTGTGATGTGGCCCATACGCTCGCGGCGCACGCGGGAGGAGGTAACCTCCACGCCGCAGCGGTCGCACACCATGCCCTTGTTCTTGGCGCGCTTGTAGCGGCCGCAGGAGCATTCCATATCGCGGGTGGGCCCGAAGATGCGCTCGCAGAAGAGGCCGCCCTTCTCCGGTTTGAAGGTGCGGTAGTTGATGGTTTCCGGGTTTTTGACCTCGCCGCTGGACCAGCTCAGGATATCATCCGGGCTGGCCACGGTGATGCAAACCTGATCAAAGTTCTTGGGCTTCTCGCTATTAAGGTCGATGAAAGACATATGAGTATAAATTAAGAGTTTTTGATTACCCTTTCGGGAAGAGTGCTTCCCGAAAGGGCGGTTACAGGTTTACATATCGGAGTCGTCGTCCTCTTCCTCGTCGTCGGCACCATCAAAATCGGCATCGTCGTCCATGTCGGAGAACTCATCGAAATCGTCATCATCATCCGCAGAGGAGAACGTCTCGTCGTCGTCGTCCATACCATCTCCGGCCAGCAAGGCAAAGAGGTCGTCCGTTGTTTGCGGGGCATTCTCGCGGTCCTTGCGCTCCGTGGGCTGCACGTTGAGGCAGAGGGCCTGCATTTCCTTGATGAGAACGTTGAAGGATTCCGGCGTGCCGGCTTCCAGCGAATTATCGCCCTTAACGATGTTTTCGTAGATGCGGGTACGGCCCTGAACGTCGTCGGATTTGACGGTGAGAAGCTCTTGGAGCGTATAGGCAGCACCGTAAGCCTCCATAGCCCACACTTCCATTTCACCGAAGCGCTGGCCGCCGTGCTGAGCCTTACCACCCAGCGGCTGCTGGGTAACGAGGGAGTATGTACCCACGGCACGGGCATGCACCTTATCGGCCACGAGGTGGTTAAGTTTGAGCATGTAGGTGTAACCCACCACCACGGGGTAGTGGAAGTACTCACCGGTAAGACCATCGATAAGGCGGCTCTTACCTGCCACGGAACCATCCTTGCCATCGCCCACCCAAGAGAAGCCATCCTTCTGCTTAGCCTGGCTCATGAACTCCCAAATCTGAGATTCCTGAATGCCATCGAACACGGGGGTAGCCACCTTGAAGCCAAGGGCCTTGGCTGCCACGCCCAAGTGGGCTTCCAGCACCTGCCCCACGTTCATACGGGAGGGCACGCCCAAGGGGTTCAGGATAATATCCACCGGTGTACCATCCTCCAAGTAGGGCATATCCTCCACCGGAAGCACGCGGGAGCAAACACCCTTGTTACCGTGGCGGCCTGCCATCTTATCGCCCACGCCGAGCTTGCGCTTGGTGGCAATGTACACCTTCACTTCCGTCACCACACCGGGATCCATTTCGGCACCGGCTTCGATTTGGTCGAGCTTGCGGTCGCGTTCCTCGTCCAGCTCAGCAAAGCGCACCTTGTAACCGCTGATGATTTCGGTGATTTGGTTTTTCACCGGGCTGTTGTTCATCTCGATTTGGTCGTAGTGCGTAGCGAGGCGGCGCAGGAGGGTCTTGGTAATCTTACGATTGGCGGGGATAATGACTTCCCCGGTACCCATGCGGGTGACTTCCAGCGGAATCTTCTCGCCCAGGAGGCGGTCGGAAAGTTTACCGGTGAGCTGCTCGATAAGGGCGGCGCGGTCGCGTTCGTACTCGGCATCCACCTTCTTACGCTGCTTCTGGCTCTCCTTCTCCACATCCACGGCAGGGCTGCCGGGAGCAGCGGAGCGCACCACGCGCACATCCATCACCACGCCGGTGGTACCCGGGGGTACACGCAGGGAGGTATCCTTCACATCGGCAGCCTTCTCGCCGAAGATGGCACGCAGCAAGCGTTCCTCCGGGGCCAAATCGGTCTCGCTCTTCGGGGTAATCTTACCCACGAGGATATCGCCGGGCTTCACCTCTGCGCCGATGCGAATCACACCATCTGTGCCAAGGTTCTTGAGGGCATCATCGCCCACGTTGGGGATATCGCGGGTAATTTCCTCCGGGCCGAGCTTGGTATCGCGGGCTTTTTCTTCGAATTCCTCGATGTGGATGGAGGTGTAGGCATCCTCCTGCACAAGGCGCTCGGAAATGATGATGGCGTCCTCGAAGTTATAGCCGTACCAAGACATGTAAGCCACGAGTACGTTGCGGCCGAGAGCCAGCTCACCACCATCCGTACAGGGACCATCGGCCAGCACATCACCGGGCTTCACCACATCCCCACGGGATACGATGGGCTTCTGGTTAATGCAGGTGGAAGCGTTGGAGCGCATGAACTTGCGCAGCTGGTACACATAAATGCCCTTGTCGGCATCCGTCTTGATGCTGTCCGGGTCGCTCAGCCATGTGTTGGAGGAGACGGGCAGCTGGCCATCCGGCGTGGTCACGATGTACTCGGCCGTAGCGGAGGCAACGATGCCGGGAGCATCGGCGCAGACAACGGCGCAACTATCGCGGGCGCACTTGGCCTCAATACCCGTACCCACGAGCGGAGCTTGGTTCACCATCAACGGCACACCTTGGCGCTGCATGTTGGCACCCATGAGAGCACGGTTAGCATCGTCGTGTTCCAGGAAAGGAATCAGACCGGCTGCAATGGAGATAATCTGCTTGGGAGATACGTCCATGTACTCCACTTTGCGGGGATCCACCTCGATGAATTCGCCGCGCTCACGGGCAGTAATGCGGGAGCGGGTAAAGTGCCCCTTGCCATTGTCGTTATCGATGGGGTTATTGGCCTGAGCAATCAGGTGGTACTCCTCCTTATCAGCGGTAAGGTACACCACCTCGTTGGTGACGACGACTTCCGTATCGACCACTTCACCCTTGGCATTCTTCTTCTCCACCTGCTTCACGCGGCGGAACGGTGTTTCGATAAAGCCGTACTCATCGATGCGGGCATAGGTGCAAAGGGAGTTAATCAGACCGATATTGGGACCTTCGGGCGTCTCAATGGGGCAGATACGACCATAGTGGGAGGGATGCACGTCTCGCACCTCGAAACCGGCGCGGTCGCGGTTCAAACCACCCGGGCCCAAGGCGGAAAGACGGCGCTTGTGCGTAAGCTCAGCCAAGGGGTTAATCTGGTCCATGAACTGGGAGAGCTGGCTGCGGCCGAAGAAATCACGCACCACAGCACTCAGCGCCTTCGGGTTGATGAGTTTGCTGGGGGTAATATCGCTGCGGGTCGTATCGCAAAGAGTCATGCGCTCCTTTACCAAGCGCTCCGTGCGGGCAAGCCCCACGCGGCACTGGTTGGCAATCAACTCACCCACGGCACGCACGCGGCGGTTGCCCAAGTGGTCAATATCGTCCACCTGCCCTTCGCCATTCTTCAGGCGCAGCAGGTATTTGAGGGAGCTGAGGAAGTCTATCGGCTGGATAAGGCGGCAATCCTCCGGTACATCCAGCCCGAGCTTCTGGTTAATCTTATAACGCCCCACGCGGGTGAGGTCGTAGCGCTTCTCGTCCTTAAAGAGGCGGTCCAGAGCCGTGGCGGCCTGCTGCACGGAGGAGGGGTCGCCCGGGCGGAACTTGCGGAAAATCTCCTTAAGAGCCGTCTCGCGATCGTGGGAGAGGTCCTTCTTGAGGGTCTTGACGAGGGTTTCTTCCTCGCGCTGGTCGATTACCTCAATTTCGTGAATACCCAGCTCCTGCATCTTGCGGATGGTGGCGAGGCTGAGGGGCTCGTATGCCTTAGCGATGATGGTGGCCTTGCGGCTCTCCTGCTCATCGCCGAACTTGACATCCTCGAAGGGGATGAGGTATTCCAGCTCAGGGCCGGCCACGTCCGTCAGGTTCAGCTTCTGGATGGTGTAGAACTGCTCCACGATGGAACGATCCGACTCGTAGCCCAGATAGCGCAGGAAAGTGGTGGCTAAGAACTTGCGGCGGCGGCGGCGGCGATCCAGGAATACGTACATGAGGTCGTTCGTATCGAACTGCACTTCCAGCCAGGAACCGCGATCCGGAATAATGCGGAAGGAGTATATCTCCTTGCCGTTGCTGTGCTGGGCCTTCTCAAAGCACAGCCCCGGAGAGCGGTGCAGCTGGGCCACGATAACACGCTCTGCACCGTTGATAACAAAGGTGCCGCGATCGGTAATCATGGGTATCTCACCCATGTACACATTCTCCTCTGCGGTGTAATCTCCGCAGCGAAGGCGGAACTTCACATACAGGGAGGCACTGTAAGTCTCGCCGGCGCGAATGGCGGCAAAATCCGACGTCTTGGGGGGAGTAATTTCGTAAGAGTCAAAATCCAGACAAATCTGCCCGTCGTAGCTCTCAATCGGGAAATGCTCGGCAAGTACGGCCTGCAAACCCATTTTCAGCCGTTTATCCGGCTCCGTGAAACGCTGGAGGAATTCCTCATAAGATTTAGTCTGAATCTCAATCAAGTTGGGCGGGTCAATGACCTCCTTGATCGTGCCGAAACTGATACGCTCTTGCTTGGGCTTTGACATGGAGTTGGCGGAGATGAGGTTGTGCACCCGTTCCAGGTGCGGGTCGGTTTCTTTGGTAAAACCGACCCGGAGCCCCTTCTGCCCATCCGGGGGAGTATGTGGCCCCGGGTCGATTCCACGCATGCGCGCTATTTTTACAACTCGTTTATCTTCAATACACTACACAATCCCTAAATACACAGGGACGCGAAGGCAGGAGGGGACAATAATCCCCCCCTGCTCCGCGTGATGAGAAAGGTTACTTGATCGTGACCTTGGCACCAGCCTTCTCGAGTTCGGCCTTGGCCTTCTCAGCGTCCTCCTTGGAGGCACCCTCGAGGATGATGGTGGGAGCGCTCTCAACGAGCTTCTTAGCGTCAGCAAGACCGAGACCGGCCTTAACGGCACGCACGGCCTTAATAACGTTGATCTTGTTGGCACCAGCCTCCGTAAGCTCAACGTCGAAGTCGGTCTTCTCCTCGGCAGCCTCAGCGGGAGCAGCAGCGGCAACTGCGGCAACCGGAGCAGCGGCGGAAACGCCCCACTTCTCTTCCAGCATCTTCACAAGCTCAGCAGCCTCCAGAATGGTAAGCTTGCCAAGTTCCTCAGCGATCGTATTGATATCAGCCATTGTATTATGTATGTTTTAATTGGTTCTTGTCGCGGATGGGGGCTCCCCATCCATTTCAGTTCTCACCGGCCGGAGAGCCGACAGAGTACCTAATTTTTTCAGGCGGCGGGCAGTTCATACCACACCGCCGCCATCTGTTCAAGTCTTTTTTTACTCGGCAGCGGAAGTTTCTTCCGTAGCCCCACCGTTTTCCTTGTCGACATAAGCCTTGATGACGCGGGCAAGAGCGGCACCGGCACCATTGATGGTACCAAGCAGCGTAGCCAGCAGCACCTCGCGGCTGGGCAGGTCACCCAGAGCCTTAATCTTGTCGGGAGTGAGTTCGGCGCCATCCAAAATACCGGCCTTGTAGGCGGCCTTCTTGGAAGCCTTAGCAAAGGTGTTAATCACCTTGGCAGCGGCGCAAACATCGCTCTCGCCCATGACGTAGGCAGTCTGGCCCTTAAGGGCAGCAGAAATATCGGGCAGACCGGCAGCGGCAATGGCCTTGGTCATAAAGGTGTTCTTAGCCACAACGCAGCTGGCGCCGGCGGCGGCAAGGTTGGCACGCAGAGTAGTGAACTCCGGCACCGTTACACCCGTGTAATCGATAACGATGATGAACGGAGTAGCGTTCACCTTGGCCACGAGGCTATCGATGATAACGCCCTTGTCAGGATTGAGTTTCTTTTCGTTGCTCATAATAGTTCTTGTGGTTCAGGGTTTACTGCTTGGAGTACTCAGCCTGAGAAATCGTCAGGCCGGGGTTCATGGAGCTGGAAAGGGTAACGCCGGCGATGTATGCACCCTTGGCGCCGGAGGGACGAGCCTTCACAACGGCAGAGATGAATGCACGAGCGTTTTCCACGAGCTTATCACTCTCGAAAGAGAGCTTGCCCACTGCGGCAGAAATGTTAGCGTTCTTGTCGACCTTGAAGTCAACACGGCCAGCCTTCACCTCGCGTACGGCCTTGGCGGTATCCTCCGTCACAGTGCCGGTCTTGGGGTTGGGCATAAGGCCGCGCGGGCCGAGTACACGAGCAATCTTACGCACCTGGGCCATGGCGTCCGGGGTGGCGATTGCGCTGTCGAAATCAAGGTAACCGCCCTGAATCTCCTTGATGAGATCTTCAAGACCTACCTTCTCGGCACCGGCCTCGAGGGCAGCCTGAGCAGCCTCACCCTGGGCGAAGACGATGACGCGAACATTCTTACCGGTACCATGGGGCAGGGCTACGGAGCCGCGCACCATCTGGTCTGCCTTGCGGGGATCCACCGTGAGGTGGAATGATACGGTGACCGTGGGGTCAAACTTGGGGGCGGGGAAGCTCTTGGTGAGTTCCACGGCCTCCTCGACAGCGTAGGACTTGCTGCGGTCAACAAGTTTGGCTGCCTCGTTGTAGCGCTTGGAGCGTTTAGTAGACATATAAATAGCAGTACGTTCGGGGTTTATGGTTAGTTTCCCTCCTGCGAAGGGGTTACAGGCCTTCCACCTCAATACCCATCTGGCGAGCCTGGCCGGCGATAATGCGGGCAGCGGCTTCCGGGCTGGTAGTGTTGAGGTCGGGCATCTTGGTGTTGACAATTTCCATCAACTTCTCCTTGGAAATCTTAGCCACTTTCTTCTTGTTCGGCTCGCCGGAGCCGGACTTGATACCGGCGGCCTTCTTGAGAAGGTTAGCTGCCGGGGGCTGCTTGGTGATGAAGTCGAAGGACTTGTCCTTGTAAACGGTGATCACGACGGGAAGAACGTCACCGGCCTGCTTCTGAGTCTTAGCGTTGAACTCTTTGCAGAAGCCCATGATGTTCACACCGGCCTGACCAAGGGCAGGACCCACGGGCGGCGAGGGATTCGCAGCGCCGGCAGGAATCTGCAGCTTGATGATTTTAACTACTTCTTTTGCCATGGTTCGTTTTATTTGGGTTTTGCCGCTTTTACCGATTTGCACCGGCTTCCTGCGGCGGGAAAGTCTTTAGCAGGCAAAGGGGGGGGTTAAGCCTTGCCTTTTTCATCCTCAGGCACAAGCTGAACTTGGGTGTAATCCAAATCCAGCGGGTTGGAGCGGCCAAACATGGTTACGCCCACACGGAGGCGCCCGCGCTCGGCATCAACCATCTCCACCACACCATGCTCGCCTTGGAAAGCACCATCCAACACCACCACTTCCTCACCCACGGTGAAGGAAATCTTCGGACGAGCAGCACCGCTGCGGCGCTCAATTTCCGCCATCAGCTCGCGCACATCCTTAGCAGGCATGGGGAGCGGCTCCTTATTGCGGCCACAGGCAAAGCTAATAACTCCATCCACTGCCTGAATCTTGTACCAAGCCTCGTTATTGAGGGAGCCATCCGGGCGGCGCAGCTCAAAATTCAGGTACACATACCCGGGATAAAGCTTGCGGTTAATGAGGTATTTTTTTCCATTGCGCACATCCTCCACCTTTTCCTTGGGCACCAAGGGAGGGCTTTGCAGCAGGCGGTTCATTTCCTCGTCCTCCTTGAAGAGGCGATTAAGATTCTCGACGGTGCGATCCTCCTTGTTGGAAAGAACATGCAGCACGTACCACTGGTCCTTCGGCTCAGGGGTGACGCGCACAGAAGCGGACTTACGATCGTAGGGGCGAGACATAAGCGTATGAAAATCAGGAAAGGAGTACGATGACGCGGTTGACAACAGCCGCGAGTACATAATCAAAGAAAGCAACATAGGCACCCAGCAGCACCATTGCAATGAGTACCACGAGTGTGGAGCCGGAAAGCTCTCGGTATTTCTTAAACCCGGTTACTTTCGGGTCACTCTCCCAGGGCCAGGAGCATTTTTTAAGCTCGCCCTTAACTGCAGCTATATATTGAGAAATC
>CAYSYD010000084.1:0-9732 GCA_964435145.1 uncultured Akkermansia sp. | reverse complement strand
CAGATAGTAAGGGAAGCGGGGCAGGGATGCAAGAGTTTTTCTGAGGTTGGGGGCGGGGATTGCGTCATAATGAGGGGGGGGGGTAAGTTCGAGGTGGAGTTCGATGGAGGAGAAAAGGATTTCGGCGTAGGCGAGGATTTCGAGGCTTTCTTCGATGAGACGGCGCAGGTGGGAGCCGTTGAGGTGGGGGGAATTCATGACGTCGAGCAGGAAGGAGCGGTGCCCAAGTCCTTGCGCGATGGGGATGAGGATGATGGCGGCGGTGATGAGCATGTGAAAGGCGTGTGTGCGAAGTAGTTGGAAGAGGGGGCGGCGCAGGTGTTTTCGGTGGCGGAGGAGGTAGCCCAGAGCGGCAAGGGGAAGGAGGTAGCAAAAATACCAGCTGATGTAGGGGAGGTGGGTTTCCAGCCAGGCGTCTTGTTCTCGGATGAGAGCTGCGAGGCAGAGGGCGCAAAGGAGGAGCTGCAATGGGCGCTGGGCGGCATGGCTTCGGGCGAGGTGGAGGTAGCTGAGGGCTGCAACGAGGAGGATGGCGCTTTGAAGGGTTTCTATGATGCCGTGTTCTCGGATGAGGGCGGTGTGGTATATGCTGCCGAGTTGCCAAAGGAGGATGACGATTAGAAAGTGTAGGATGAGATAGATGGCTTGCCTTGTTAGTTGATATAGTGTTTGCTGTTCTGTGGGTAGGAGTTGTTCTTCTGTGCAGGATGAGGTGTTCATGTCCTTGTGGGGGAGTGTATGAATGTAGGCGAGGGGGATGCTCTTGTTATGTTGTATTATTTGTGGGAGAAGTCAAGGTTAACATTGTGTTATTTTTATTTGGCGACGGGTAAAAAAAGCACCGGCTCCCGAAGGGGCCGGTGCTTGGAGGAAGATGGATGGCGGTATTTAACTGAGGGCTTTCAGTTCTGCCACGGCGGCTTCGAGGGTGGGTACGTCCTCGATGGAGATGACTTTGGCTTCCTTGCAGATGCGCCCCATCATGCCGGCGAGGGTTTTGCCCGGTCCCATTTCGATGAAGAGGCGTTCTCCTTGGTCGATGAGGGCTTGCATGCAGGCGGCCCAGCGTACGGAGCCGCATACCTGTTCGCTCAGCATGGCGCGGATGTCATCCGTGCCGGTTACGGGGCGGGCTTGGTAGTTGCAGTAGACGGGGACTGCGGGCATTTGCATGGGGGTGGCGGTGAGTTCCGGGAGGAGTTTTTCCTGCGCACTCTTCATGAAGCGGCTGTGGTATGCTCCGGCTACGTTGAGTTTCTTGGCCAGTTTGAAGCCGGCGGCTTTGGCACCGGCCACGGCTTTATCCACGCCTTCTACTGAGCCGGAGACGACGGTTTGCCCGGGGCAGTTGTAGTTGGCCACGTCGATGTCGCATTCTGCGGCGAGGGTGGCGACGGCTTCATCGGAGCCGCCAATCATGGCAGCCATGGTGCTGGGGGCGGCTTGGCAGGCTTCCTCCATGTAGGCACCGCGTTTTTGGACGAGTTTGAGGCCGTCCTCCATGGAGAAGGTGCCGGCAGCGGCGTGGGCGGTAAACTCGCCCAGCGAAAGTCCTGCAGCGGCCACGGGTTGAATATCAACCATAGAGCAGAGGGTTTTATAGAGGGCTAAGCCATGGAGGAAGAGGGCGGGCTGGCAGTAGCAGGTGCGGGTGAGTTCGGCGTCCGGGCCTTCGAACATGATTTTGGTAAGGGGAAATCCTAAGGCGGAGTCTGCCTGCTCCATCATTTCGCGCACTGCGGGATAGGTGTCGTAAAGGTCTTTGCCCATGCCCACTTTCTGGGCACCTTGTCCGGGGAAAAGGAGTACTGCTTTCATAATGCTGCTGTGGAGTTAAAAGGAGCCGTTATTTGGCTGCTATATGCTACAATGGGGTGGGAGGGGTGTCAAGTATAATTCGGCAGTGCCGGTAGAGTTTGCTCTAGTTTTTGAAACAAAAAACGGATTTTGGGGGTGTGGGGCGGATTTTGTGTTGCCAAAACGTGTTTGGGGGTGTAGAATGGGGTGCCCTCCGGCGTGTATGGCCGGGTGGTAAGAACAAAGTAACCCAAGAAACATGAACCCCGAAACATTATTCTGGATCGTGCCGGTTGCTTCCATCGTGGCTCTGCTTTTTGCAGCCAAGTTCTTCTTTGATATGAAGAAAGCGGATGAAGGCAACGAGCGTATGAAGGAGATTGCGGGCTATGTGCGCGAAGGTGCTATGGCCTATTTGAAGCAGCAGTACAAGATTGTTGCTATCTTCTTTGTTATTATTGCCGTGGTGTTCGGCATTATGGCCTTTTATGGCTTGCAGAACAACATTGTGCCCGTGGCTTTCTTGACTGGTGGTATCTTCTCCGGTCTGGCTGGCTTTGTGGGTATGAAGACGGCCACTTATGCCTCCGGTCGTGTGGCTCAGGCTTGCCGCGATGAGCAGGACGGGCTGAACAAGGGCCTGCAGCTTGCTTTCCGCTCCGGCGCAGTGCTGGGTCTTACGGTGGTGGGTTTTGGTCTGTTGGATATTTCCGCCTGGTATCTGATTTTGGATAACACGGGTCTTGTGGAAGGTGAGGGCATTAGCCGCTTGGTGCAGATTACGACGATTATGCTTACCTTCGGTATGGGTGCTTCCTTGCAGGCTCTCTTTGCACGCGTGGGCGGTGGTATTTACACGAAGGCTGCCGATGTGGGCGCGGATCTGGTGGGTAAGACGGAGTACCACTTTAATGAGGACGATCCTCGCAACCCTGCTACGATTGCAGATAATGTGGGTGATAACGTGGGTGATGTGGCCGGTATGGGGGCAGACCTTTACGAGTCCTACGCCGGTTCCATTCTGGCTTCTGCCGCATTGGGCGCAGCCGCTGCTGCCACGGCCGGTTGGGCGTATAACGTGGGTCTGCAGCTGGTGATGGCTCCCATGATTATCGGTGCCATTGGTGCTATTCTTTCCGTTATCGGTATATACTTGGTGCGCACCAAGCCCGGTGCTAACCAAACCGAACTGATGGCTGCCCTGAATAAGGGTATCAACTTCTCCGGCGTGCTGATTGCGATTGCTTCTGCTGCCGTGCTGTATGCTTTGGGCATTGACAATTGGCTGGGCCTGTGGGGCTCCATTGTCATTGGTCTTGTGGTGGGTATCGCCATCGGCAAGGTGACGGAGTACTACACTTCCTTCGAGTTCAAGCCTGTGCAATTCATTGCGGAAAACGCTACTACCGGTCCCGCTACGGTGATTATCTCCGGCATTGGCGTGGGGATGATTTCCACCTGCTGGCCTGTCATCTTCATCGTGCTGGGCACGATTGGTGCATATCTCTGCGCCACGGGCTCCTTTACTTTCTCTGCGGAGAACATGTCCATGGGTCTGTATGGCATTGGTATTGCTGCCGTGGGTATGCTTTCCACATTGGGTCTTACCTTGGCTACGGATGCTTACGGCCCCATTTCTGATAACGCCGGCGGCAACGCTGAGATGAGCAACCTGGGTGAGGATGTGCGTTCCCGCACGGACGCTTTGGATGCTCTGGGTAACACCACGGCTGCCACGGGTAAGGGCTTCGCTATCGGTTCTGCCGCTCTTACGGCTTTGGCTCTTCTGGCTTCCTACATCGAGGAGCTTAAGATTGCCGCCGTACACTACGGCGAGACTTTCAAGGCCAGCTTCTTCAGCGATCAGGTGCTGAACAGTGCCGAGGTTGCTAAGATGAACATTGCAGAGTTCATGACGGCTTTCGACGTGACGCTCATGAATCCGAAGGTGCTGCTGGGTATCTTCATCGGTGCGATGCTTTCCTTCCTCTTCTGCGGTCTTACGATGAATGCCGTGGGCCGTGCAGCCAAGAGCATGGTGGAGGAAGTGCGCCGCCAGCTGAGCGATAAGGATGTATTTGAAGGCCGCAAGAAGGCCGACTACGCCCGCTGCGTGGCCATTTCCACGCAGGGTGCCCAGCGTGAGATGATTGTGCCCTCCCTGATTGCTGTGGTGGTGCCGATTGCTACGGGGCTCATCATGGGTGTGCCCGGTGTGTTCGGCCTGCTTTCCGGTGGCCTTGCCGGCGGTTTCGTGCTGGCTGTGTTCATGGCTAACTCCGGTGGTGCCTGGGACAATGCCAAGAAGTACATCGAGACGGGTGATGCCGATTTCTGCGGCAAGCACACGCCGGTACACGATGCTTCTGTGGTGGGTGATACCGTGGGCGATCCTTTCAAGGATACCTCCGGCCCCTCTCTGAACATCCTCATCAAGCTGATGAGCATGGTGTCCATTGTGACGGCCGGTCTCAATATTGCCTTCTCCCTGCTGTAAAGTGCGGATTAGCACAGAGTTGCATTTTCGCCACGCTGCCTGTATAGGCAGCGTGGCTGTTTTTTGCTGCTTGGGGTAGGCTAAAAAAAAGACCCCGCCGGGGAGGCGGGGTGCTTGTGGTGCGGAAATGTTTGTGTGCGGGGCTTAGGCTTCCTCCGTACTTTGTTTCAGCGCGTTGTTAATGGAGGCCATCGTTTCCACTATTTTATCGTTAATGTTGTTGCGGCACATACCATCGGCCATGCGGATAGCGTTGTAGATGGCCTCTGCATTGGCGGAGCCGTGGGCGATGATGGAAACGCCGCGTACGCCCATGAGCGGGCAGCCGCCAATGGCATCCGCGCTCATGCGCACTCCCAGGCTTTTGAATACGCCGCGCATCAGCATGGCGCCCATCATGGCAATGGGGCTTTGTTTAATACCTGCCTTAATCCAGTGGGCAAAAGCTTTGGCGGTGGCTTCCACGCTTTTAAGGAGGATGTTTCCGGTGAATCCGTCCGTAAGTGCCACATCCAAATCCGTTTCAAAGAGGTCGTGGCCTTCGCAGTTACCGGTAAAGCGGAAGGGTAGGAGTTTTTTATCCGCCAGAGAGCGCAGCAAGGCGTAGGCTTCCTTGGAGAATTCGCTGCCTTTGCAATCCTCCGTGCCATTGCTCATTACGGCCACGTTCGGATTCGGACGGTTGTATATATACTCCGCCATAAGGGCGGACATGACGGCGTAGCCTACCAAGTGGCTGGGTTTGGCATCGGGGTTAGCCCCGGTATCGCTCACCAGTACATAGCCGTGCTGGCTGGGCAGGGGGGAGATGATGCCGGCGCGTTCCACACCGGGTAGCAGGCGGAGTTTGATGGTGCTGGCAGCCACGGCTGCCCCCGTGTTGCCGGCGGAAAGGACGGCATCGCAGGTGCCGTCCTTCACCAAATCCACGGCAATGCTCATGGAGGAGTTCTTCTTTTGGCGAACAGCCATAATGCCATTCTCCTCCATGGTGACTACCTCCGGTGCATGCACGATTTCTACCCGGGGGTTACCGGCAAGTCCTGCGCTTTCGCAGGCGGTTTTAAGAGCGGTTTCATCCCCTACGAGGTAGATTTTCTCGAGGGAATCCAGCTTCTGCAGAGCCAATTTGGCGCCGTCTATGTTAATTTGCGGAGCATTATCTCCGCCCATGGCATCGAGTGCGAGCTTCATAGAAGATGCAAAAGGAAAATGTTAAGTCGACTTCACTCTAGCATATATAGAGGAATGGGTCAACAAAAAAACCGCCCATACTTGCTGCATGGGCGGTTGGAAAGATGATTAGGATTCAGGGGGAAGTTTCCGTGGGTTAGTCCACGAGCTTCACCACCACTTCAGCACCGCTCTGGGTCTTGTATGTGCCGCACTGGGCACAGGCGGTGTGGCCGGGAACGGCGGCGCCGCACTTGGGGCACTTGCCGAGCTTGGGGGCTTTCCAGGCCTGAGCGGCCAGACGGGAGCGCTGCTTCATCTTGGAGGTTCTGCGTTTCGGAGCTGCCATAGTTCTGTTATCTGGTTAAAGATTGTTCGATAAGTGGGTGAAGAGTGGAGCCGCAGCGCTTATTCAGTGGGAAACTGATCCAGTGCATCCCAGACGCTTTTGCCACTCGGGGTGGGAGAGTCTACACCCGAAAGGGGGTCTTTGTCCAGTCTAAAATCACCGAAATCGTCATTTATTTCACATTCTTCCCCGGAAAGTTCGCATTTCGGGTAGCAAGGGAGGGCAAGAATGAGTTCCTCGCGGAGGTCGTCGGTGATATCGAGCGCCGATTTTCCTTTCACCTCGTAAGAGAGGGCTATGGGGTCGGGGGCGCAGGTGTAGTCGAAATGGGTGAGGCAGCGGTCGCAACGCAGGCGGAAAGCGGCGGAAATGTTGCCTTGGATAACCAGTTCCGTTTCGAAGAGTTGAGCCTCCAGCTCGTATTTGAGGGGGCCGGTACTTTGCAGCGCTTCGCTGTCGATGCCGAAGATGGAGGCATCCAAGCTGCCGTTAAGGCGGAGCCCTTCTTCCGGGAATTCATCCAAAGGGATGATGAGGCGCGTATCCATGGGGTGGGCGGGGGATTAGCGGTTGCGCTTGCGGAGAGCCAGACGGGAGCGGGAGCGCACATTGCGCTTTTTGAACGTGCGGCCTTTACCGCTGCGTGCCAAACCTGTGCTGCGGCGGGCGGAGGCGCGGCGCGGGGCCATACGCCGTCCGGTGGCTTTGAAACCATCGCGCGGAAGCTGTGCCACCATCTCGGAGGGTACGGCAATGGTGTTCTTTGTAAAGTCCTGCTCTGCCTTCATGTAAGTTTGCTGCGTGCAGCTCTCAATGGCTACGGGCATGCCGCGGTGTACACGGCTGTACAGGTCTACAATATCATCGCTCTTCATGCGGATGCAGCCGTAGGAGGCGGGGCGGCCGATGTAGCGTTCTTCCGGTGTGCCGTGGATATAAATGCGGCGCTGGTGGGAGGTGCTGTTAGATTTTTCCAAGCCTGCAAGTTGGATGACTCGTGTGACGACGGGGTCGCGCCCGGGGGCGTCCACATCCAGCACCTCGCCGGTGGGGCGGCAGGATTTGAACACCATGCCTTTGGGCTGTCCTTCCCCCGTCTTGCTGGAGACGGCGTGGATGCCCAAGGGGGTGCGGCGGCTGCCATCCTTACTGCCGATGCCGAATTTGGAGGAGCTAATGCTGTAATCCTTCACCTTTTTGCCCTGCCTGAAGACGGTGAGTTTTTGGTCGGAAAGGGTTACGGCAACACCATCGCGCACAACGGCGCGCGGCGGAATATCCTTTGCATACAGCGTGGGCCCGCGGTGGCAGGAAGCCAGCAGGGCGGATACTGCTGCGAGCGCAATCTGGAAACAGGTGGAGGTTCGGGGCATTGGGAAAAATGGGTGTGTTAGGCGTTTTGGGGGCTGCGGTGCTTCTGGAGCGCACCGTCAATAATGCGTGCCAGAGAGCTGAAACTCGTGTAGAAGAAGCCCAGAAAAGGAGTCATGAGGATGAAGGTCAGGTAGTTGCCATTCATAAAGTTGATGGCTTCCACCGCTCCGAAGAAGCTGGCAAAGATAAGCTCCAGCACGGGAACAAGGATGGATTTGATGGCTTTGTAACCCTTAGCTCGTTTCTCGACGGAGAGGGTACCTTGCTGGGATTCGCCGAATTTGGGCGTGCGTACAAACTCGCTCTTTTGCCCGCAAACGGCCTCCAGCACAGCCTTGGCATTATTCACCGCCATGCCCACGCCCAGTGCCAAAAGCGGGATGAGCAGGGGGAATACCATCCACCAGCGGCGAGGCCGTACAATGGCCTCCGCCGAAATGTAGAACAGGCAGACGGAGATGGTGGCAAAGAAGAAAAGGGTGAAGGTGAGCAGAATCATCTGCCACTGGTCCCATGCCCAAGCGCCCGTGGGGGCTACGATGCCGGTGCAAACAGGCATTACCAAAAAGCAAAGCAGAATGAGTGCCAAATAGGAATAATTGCAGGTAAGGTGCGTAGTGGCTTCCATTTTTGCCTTAAAGGGGGCTTTGGAGCGCCAAATGTCCCAGAGCATTTTTTGGCATACTTGGATGCAGCCTTTGGTCCAGCGGTGCTGCTGGGCTTTGAAACCGTCCATATCTTCCGGTAGCTCTGCGGGGGTTACATAATCATTGAGGTAGATGAAGCGCCAGCCTTTCATTTGGGCGCGGTAGGAAAGGTCCATATCCTCGGTAATGGTATCGTGTTCCCAGCCGCCGGCCTCGTAAATAGCACTTTTGCGCCACACGCCGGCGGTGCCGTTGAAGGTGAAGAAACGCCCGGAGCGGTTGCGGCAGGTTTGCTCCAGCGCAAAGTGACCATCCAGAAATATGCTTTGCAGGCGGGTAAGCATATTGTGGTTGCGGTTAATATGCCCCCAGCGGGTTTGTACCAATGCCACTCCCGGATCGGTAAAATAAGGAATCGTTACTTTCAGAATGTCCGGCTCCGGGCGGAAATCCGCATCCAGAATCAGTAGGAACTCACCCTTCGCCACCTCATCCGCAGCCTCCAAAGCGCCGGCTTTGAAGCCGGTGCGGTCCGTGCGGTGCAGGCATACAATATCGAAGCCTTGTGCCCGGTAGTATTCCACCTGTTGTTGGCACAGTTCGTAAGTATCATCAGTGGAATCATCCAGAATCTGGATTTCCAGCTTATCCTTGGGGTAATCAATGGCCGTTACCTTGCGGAGCAAGCCTTCCACCACAAACTTCTCGTTGAACATGGGGAGCTGGATGGTAACCATGGGCAAATTCTCCCATTGCCCTGCGGGGGAGGGAATGTCCTTGCGGTGCTTCAGGTAAAGCCACACCATAAGCAGACGGTGAAAACCATACCCGGACATACCTACCAGTACCAGAAAGTATGCCACAAGCCAGCAAAAATTGAACCAGCATTCTGTTGTACCCATGTTTCGATTGTTGCGGTGAGGGGCACGCCACTGCCGGGCGCGGAGTCCGTTGTGCGGCGTGTTTTCGCGTCAGCAAGCGGGATTGTCTTGACGCGCGGAAATGATAATGTAGACTGTGTATGGAGTCAAGACTTAAATTATTGCGCCCCTTAATCCGCCATGAAAACAAACATCCGTACGCTGTTGGTTCTGCCTTTGCTGATGACTGCTTCCGCCCTGTATGCACAGACGGAGGAGGATATGGTGCCTACGGATGAGATGCTGGTGGAAAATGTGGAGGATATGGAATCCCAGCCGGAGGACACCCGGCGCCCGGGGGAAGTGCCGGTCATGTTCCGGGACGATGCTCTGCTGGATGATTCCCATTCCAACCAAGAGCTGGGAATCAACGTGTACACCGCCCCCTCCATTAGCAAGATTTTTGCCCAGTTAGATAATCTGCCTTCTATACCGGAGGAATATGTACTCCGCAATCGGCCGGAGAAATTACCCATGGAGGTAGGCTCCCTAGCCTTGGAAATGGGTTACCTGCTGGCGGATGGCTTTATTGCCGTGCGCAGCGGGCATATGAACGATGTGAAACCCATTGCGTTGGATCTGACTCGTTATGGCAAGGCCATTGGAGTGGGGGAAAAGATGAACGTACACTCCGCCAGCTTGCTGGAACATGCGGAAAAAGGCCAGCTCCAAGAGTTTAAACGCATTCTTTCCAACACTCAGTGCGATGTGAATAGCGAGTTGGCCGCCCTGCGCGACCCGGATTTAGCGCACCTTCTCGCTCTGGGTGGTTGGATTCGTGCCTTGGATGCCGCCGCTGCCGCCATCTCCTCCCATTTTGATGCGGAGCAGGCAGCCGTCATCTTCTACCCGGATGCTCCTGCATACTTCGATGAAATCCTGGAAGGCCTTAACCCCCGCACGGCTCGCCGCCTGCGTGTAAGCGAGATGCGCGCTCACATGCGCGCCCTGACGGAGGTGATGGAGCTTGCGCCC
>CAYSYD010000083.1:0-9762 GCA_964435145.1 uncultured Akkermansia sp. | reverse complement strand
CCTTCAGGTTATGAGCCTGACGAGCTACCTGGCTGCTCCATCCCGCGATTTTATTCAGCAGCCCCGGTGGGATGCGGGGGCAATATAGCAGATGAGGAAGGCGGAGTCAAGGCTTTTTTTGAGTTTTCTTGCTTTTTTTGCTCAAGGCGGACTTCCTCGAGGAGGTCGATGGCATCCTTATGGCCCAATTCTGCGGCGTTAATGAGCCAGCCCAGCATAATGGAATCATCCTTCGGCACGCCCACGCCTTCCGCATAGCAGGCGCTGAGCATGAGGCAGGCCTCCGCACTGCCCTGCATGGCGGCATAGCGGATGTAGCGCGCGGCATCCTGCGCGGAGATGTAATCCCGAAGGCGACCGTTGAAATAGAGTCTGCCCAGAACAAGCTGTGCGGGCAAGCCTCCATCGTCTGCGCATTTTTTCAGCCGGCGTACGGCTTGATCCGTATGGCCGGAGCGCACTTCCATTTGGAGGAGGGCCAGGCAGGCGTCCTCATTACCGGCGGCAATGGCTTTTTCGTACCAACGGCGGGCGGCACGGTAGGAGACATCCACGCCCAAGCCGCGCTCGTAGCACAGCCCCAGGGCTGCCATGGCGCTATCATCCCCCTGCGCTGCGGATTTTCGCAGCCAAGGGATGGCGCGGTCCGGGGATTCCGGCATGCCTTTTTGCCCTGTAAGAAGGCGGCGGCCGTACTCGTACTGGGCATCGGCATCTCCATCTGCGGCCATTTCCGCCAAGCGGGCATTGTGGTAACACCCCGCGAGCAGCACGGGCAGCAGCAGGAGCCTGTGGAAGGGGTGTTTCATGGGGCGGCGGGAGTGGTAAAATAGTTCTGCTGGCGGGGGGAAATGGACATGCCCAGCTGCTGCATGGCGGCAAGCATATCCTCCCACACGGCGCGGCGGGCGGAGAGGGTTTCGTTCCGCAGGAGGTAGCTGGGGTGGTAGGTAACCCGCAGGGGGATGCCTTGGCACTCCAGCCATTGCCCGCGCAGGGAGCCCACGGTGGCGGCCGTGCCCAGCAGACCCTTGGCGGCCGTGGCACCCAGACAGATGATGCAGGCGGGGCGAATGGCTCGAATTTCTGCCAGGATGAGGGGGAGACAGGCGGCGAGTTCTTCCTCCGTGGGGGGGCGGTTAGCGGTGCCCTGCTGTGCGCCCATGGAGGGGCGGAATTTGCACACGTTGGAGATGTACACCTCGCTGCGTTGCAACCCCATGGCAGCAAGGATGCGGGTGAGAAGGCGCCCGGCAGGCCCCACAAAAGGTTCTTGGCGGAGTTCCTCCTCGTAGCCGGGGGCTTCTCCCACGAGCATGAGGCGGGCATGGGGGCTGCCGGTGGCAAAGACCATGGTTTCCCGCAGGGTGCCAAGGCGGAGAGCCGGCTTCCACCGGGCGGCGCGCTGCTGCAAGTAGGCCAGTTTTTCCTCCGCGCTTTGGGGGGGCGGCGGGGCAGCGGCAGGGGGGGCGGCTGTTTCCCCACGGCGGGCGGCCAGCAGCCATTCCCGCAGGATGCGGCGGGCATCCGCATCCACGGCAAGGGTACTCTCCCCACGTTCGGAAAGGTGGGTAAGGGTTTCCACTGCAAGCTGCCGAAGGGTGGGCATGCAGGCATTCTAGCATATTCTGCCCGCAAGTCAAGGTGCGGCGCCGTGGGCTCTGCGCCATGCCCTACGCCCCGGCGGAAGCAGAGCTGCGAAATGAGTTGCCTTTTCGGAAATTTGGTGTATACTGCCCGCGCCATGCTGACCATCAAGAAACTGACTAAGGCCCATGCGGGGCGCACCCTGTTCTTCGAAACCGAATTGGTGGTAAACTGGGGAGAGCGTATTGCCCTTGTGGGGCCCAATGGGGCGGGTAAATCCACGCTTTTCCGTATGATTTTGGGGCAGGATTCCCCGGATGAGGGCCAAATTGCCATGGATGATTACGCAACGGTGGGCTACTTGGCTCAGGAGGCGGGGGACCCGACGGATCGTACGGTGCTGGAGATTGCCATGAGTGTAACACCGGAGATGGCGGATGCGATTCGCACGCTGCGGGAATGCGATAAGACGGGGGATAATACGAGCGATGCCTATGCCCACGCCATGGATACCTTTATTTCCCACGACGGATACCAGCTGGAGCCAAAAGCTAAGCGTATTTTGAAGGGTCTTGCGTTTAAGGATGAGGATTTCCACCGCCCGGCGCGGGAGATGAGCGGCGGCTGGGTGATGCGCGCCCACATGGCGCAGCTGCTGGTGGCAGAACCGGATTTGCTAATGCTGGATGAGCCGACCAACCATTTGGATTTGATGAGTTTGCTGTGGTTCCAGCGCTATTTGATGAATTATCCCGGGGCCATTTTCATGATTTCGCACGACCGCGATTTCATGGATAGTTTGGTGGAGACGGTGTACGATATCGAAAATGGGGAGCTGGTGCGCTATACGGGGAATTATACTCGCTTTCTGGAGCTGAAGGAGCAACGCTATGAGCTGCTGCTGGCCGCATGGCGCAACCAACAGCGAGAGATTGCCCATATTGAATCCTTTATCGAGCGTTTCCGCTCCGTGGCATCCAAGGCGGCTCAAGTGCAGAGCCGTGTAAAGCAGCTGGAAAAGCTGCGCCGTATCGAAAAACCCCGCCAGATGCGCCGGGTGTTCAAGTTCATTTTCCCGCAGCCGCCCCGCAGTATGCAGCGCGTGCTGGAGCTGGAAAAAGTGGGCCAAAGTTACGGAGAGAAGCGCATTTACCGCAATCTGGATTTGCTGATAGAACGCGGGGATAGGATTGTGCTGGTGGGGCCGAATGGTGCAGGCAAATCCACACTGCTGAAGATTCTGGCCGGAGTGCTGCCTATTGATGAGGGGCGGCGTGTGCCGGGGACGACGACGCGTATCGGCTATTTCTCCCAGATGCGTTCCGAAAACCTGACGCCGAATTTTACGGTGCTGGAGGAGATTATGAATGCAAATCCGGAGCTGCGGGAGGAGGAGGCCCGCGGGGTGCTGGGCTCGTTCCTCTTCCGCCGCTTGGATTGCGAGAAGCGTGTGGAGGTGCTTTCCGGCGGGGAAAAATCGCGCCTGAGTTTGGTGAAGTTCCTCGTGAATCCGCCCAATTTACTGCTGATGGATGAGCCGACAACGCACTTGGATTTGATGAGTGTGGAGGCGCTCTCCCAAGCGCTGAAGAATTATGAGGGTACGCTGGTGTTCATTTCCCACGATGTGCATTTTATCCGCGCTCTGGCGGAGAAGACGCTGCACATTAGCCACGGAAAGGTAACGCCGTATGCCGGAGGCTACGATTACTACCTCGAAAAATCCGGGTTGATGGACAACCCGGATGCCATGGATTTGTAAATGCTGCCGCGCCGCTGCTTACGGCGCGGGCGGGGTAAGGTTCCGCAGCCATTCCGCCGTTTCCGGGGATTGGGTGCCGATGGCTTCCAGCATGGGCGGAAGCCAAGGCTCCATGCACACGGAGACCAGGTGGAAACATACCACCAGCAGTACGATGACCACGATGCGCCGCAGGGGACGCGCCGGCGCAGCCTGCAATGGCAGGGTGCCGCTGCGGGCATCCCACAGGGTGATGCCGCGCCGCTTTATGCTCCATAGGGCAAAGCCCATCATCACCAGCGGCAGGAAGGAAAACATCATCCCCAGACCTGCCACAAAAACCAACATGGCTCGCGAGAAGGAACGCCATGCGCCCAAGGCTCCGTTATCCACCACGCTGCGTATATATATGCCCAGCATGGCTTTGCCGGGAGTGGTGCCCAGTACGGATACCAAGACGGTTTCCAGCAGGATGAATGGCAGCCAAAACAGGGGGCTGCCCGGCAGCAGCAAAGGCTCAAACGGAATTTGCCGCACATACACCACGCCGTATACAAGGGTAAAATACAGGGCTATATCCACCATGCGTGCCAGCAGCCGCATGCCGGGCGGTGGCAAATAGACGCGCACGATGGTGGCACCCTCCGGGGCATTTTCCGTTTCCGCCGGGGGTACGGGGGGGAGTCCCGCCTCCTCCTGCGGGGCGGGTTCCACCTCCGGCGGGGTGAGGAAATCGCTCAGTGCCGGCAGTTCCCGGAGAGGGAGCCAGCCTGCACAGCCGGGGTGCCAGCCAAGGGTTTCCGGGCTGAGTTCGCCCGTTTGCAGCAGGGAGAGTACATCCGGCACGGTGGCGGGACCGCGGCGTTTTTTCTCCTTAATCCAGTATATATCCATGTTGCTGTTTAGTTGGAACGCAGGGCGGAGGCCGGGTCCTGCCGGGAGATGACAAATGCGGGGATGATGGAGGCCACGGTAACCATGATGAAGGCTTTAATGGCCTGCCATGCAAAGGTGGCCGGGTCGTACACGGCAGGTAAGGTAATGCCGTGCGCTTCCATGGGGAATGGGTCCATGCCTATGCCGGCCAATGCAGCCTGAATCTCTAAGCGGAAATACAATACCAATAAGGCCAATAGGACGCCCAGTATGGCACCGCTCAGGCCGATAATGAGCCCCTGCCATGCAAAAATGCCCATGATTTTTCCCGGGGTGGCGCCCAGTGCCTGCAAAACGGCAATTTCCCGCCGCCGCTGCATGGACATGGTGAACATGACGGCCATGATGCAAAAACTGGCGATGAGGGCGATGATGGAGAGAACAAAGCTCATCATCACGCGCTCGTTGGCGATGAGTTTGTACCATTCTTCAAAACGGCGGGTCCATGGGGAGATGCTCCAGTTCAACCCGCCGGGGTATGCCTGAGTATCGGCCTCCACTTGCGGCAGGAGGGCTCGAATGCGCGATTCGATATCGCCGGGTTTATTGGCATCCTGCACGCGCACGCATATACCTTGGATTTGGCTGGCACCATCCACGGAAAAGCCCATGACGTCCTGCGCTATCTGCAAGGGCATATAGACGTTCGGCCCCGGCATGTTCTCCGGAGGCTGGTATATGCCGATGATGCGCAAATCCACGGGCATGACCATTTCGTTGATGCTTTTGACGGCTTTTCCATCTTCCTTATCCCTATCCAATGCGGCAAGGAGGGCTGCGGTTTCCTGCCAGCGCTTTTGCTCCTCCGGGCTAAAGGGGATGCCGCCGCGGTGCTGCTGCGCCAGCTCGAAGAAGAGGATGCAGGCTTCCTTCTCGAAGCTGCGCAGGGAGGCATCGTCGAAGCTCAATATCTGCTCCACCACGGCGCTGAGTTTCTCCTCCGCCACTTGGAGCCCCTGCCCGCCCGCTGCCGCCCCCTCGAACAGGCTGCCCACAGCAGCCATAAAGGCTTTGTTCTCGTGGGTTTGCAGCGGCTTCTGTATCATGGTGTATATGGCAGCCACTTCGTCCAGACTGCCCACGGGGGTAAGATGCAGGCTATCCCCCACGCCCAGCCCCAAGGCTTTCGCGGTAACGGCGGAGACGACACATTCCTGGTCCAGCCCTTCCCCGAAATCAAAACTGCCGGCACGCAGCATATGCTGCAAGGGTTCCACCTGCCCGGGGTTATGGGGTTCTATGGCGTTGAAGGTGACGGTGAGGCGCCCGGTGGAGCTTTGAGCAAAGGCTTGGTTCTCCAGCTGGGGGTATACGCTCACCACATCCGGCAAGGCTCGAATTTGCTCCATAATGCCGGCCCAGTCCATCATATCATCCGAGAGGCGCACACGCTGGTAACCATCGTCCTGCGCTACCAGGTAGTGCGGGGCAAAAGCCAGTACGCGGCTTTCCATTTCCCGCTGCAAACCTTCCATCACGGAAAGCACCACGATGAGAACCATAACGCCTAAACCCACCCCGGCCAAGCAGATGAGGGTGATGACGGAAAACATAGACCGCAGCGGGTTCAGGTACCGCACGGCCAGCATCAGGCTCAGGTTTCGGCGTAAAATCTTCATGCAGGAAGCCTAGTATCGCCCATCCGCGCGCTGCCCGCAAGCCTAAATGCTGCCATAAAGGCGCGCGGGGAGGCGGCGCGGCTTTACGAGAGTTCCGCAAGGAAGCCGCTCTCATCCAGATAGATGGAGGAGGGCAAATCGTACGGATCGGGCAAGCTGGGGGAGGTGAGGGTGGCATTGGAGCCTTCCTCTGCGGCCGTCACGGAGTACCCGGGCAGCAGGAGCCCCCGGGTGCGCGGGCGCACACCCAGCTGGATGGTGCCATCCCACATCTTGAATACGCTGTGCAGCATGCTCATGGAGATAATGGTGCCGCCGGAGGTGCAATAGCATGGGCGCCAGCGCATGTTCGGCGTGGAAAAGGCAGCACCGCCGCTAAAGTCGTAGAAGGGTATTTGGCGCGGGGGAATGGTGGTGAGCAGGATGCGCCGCATGTGCGCCCCACCCACAATCTGGGAGATGCGGTTCTCCAGCGTTTCCTGCGGTTCCTCTATCAGATATACCGGGGTGTGGGTGATGATGGGCCAAAGCACAGCCAGCACAAATTCCTGCGGTTCCCCATGCCCGATGGTGGTAAGCAGCGGATGGCGCCCTTCCTTCAGGGCGTTCACACGGCGCACCTGCCCGGCATTCAGCCAGTGGCGGTGCAGTTCCAACAAGTTGTCCGTGCCGTGGATGAGCTGATTTAACCATTGGCGTGCCAGTTCCGGCAAGTGGTCGTCCACATGGAGGCTAATCATCGCCCCTGCAATCTGAATGCCGGAAAGAGAACCGCCGGGGAAATGCACTAAGGAATGGTTCCCAATGGCCTCCAAAAAACGAATCAACTTTTCGCGGCTAATGCCCTCGGAGTTTTCCAGACAAGTGGAGGAAAGCTCCCGGAAGGCTCGCAACACGGCACGACCGGTAATGTCCTCCGAGGAAAGGGGCTTGCCCACAGCGGCGGTAAAGGTGTACGGCACACTGCGGGGCAGCTTGGTGAAGAAGCGGTTCCGGGAGAAGGAGAAGATGCTGCCCCAAAGTCCATCCATGTATATCGGGACAACGGGGGCGTTCGCCTCGCGGGCTATCATTTCCAAATCTCGGCGAATGGGGGTGAGGCAGCCGCTGCGGGTAAGCTGCCCTTCCGGGAAAATGCAAATTAACTGCCCGTCCCGTATGCCCTTCGCGGCTTCGGATATGGCCGTGCGGGGGTCCTGGCTGGATATCCACAGGGAATCAAACGATTCCAGCACCCACCGGAGCAGAATGTATGCCCTGAACTTCTCCGCCACAATGTAACGTATCCCGCGCGGGCACACCATGGTAAGGTAGATGGCATCGGCATAGGTGACGTGGTTCAACACCAGCAGGGCTCCCCCACGCTCCGGGATGCGCTCCTGCCCGATGATACGGGGCCGATACACCAGACGCAAACACCATATGCCCACCATGCGGATGAAATCCTGCGGGATGAGCCGCAGGGAGCAAACCAAAATAAAGAAGCTGATGAGGAAGAGAACAAAGAATTGCTGCTGCGGGGTGGCACCGAAGATTTCGTACATGGCCCACATGAGTACCACGGCTACCAAGCCCATCAGGTTATCAATCAAATTACCGGCGGCGATGATGTTGCCGCGGTTGGAGGGGTCGCAATTATCCTGCAAATAAGCATTGAGCGGCACCAGATAAGCCGCGCCGAAAGCCCCCGTAAGTGCCAGCAGGATGTTACTGGCATAGGTGTTCACCTCGAACATGGTGAGCAGCAGGGTGCAAAGCGTAATGCCTATGGCCCCCAGCGGTATGAGCCCCAGCTCGTTCTTGCCCTTGCACAGCAATGAGGCCACCACACCACCCAGCACCACACCACCCGTCATCCACGACATGAGGATGCCGCACTGCAAACTGAAATCCACGCTCGGATCCACAGCCTGCATGCCCTTGGCAATCTGGATGAGAATGAGGAACAGGGAACCGGCCAAACACCAGAAATAGGCAATACCCAGCTCGCTAAGCCGCAAAAAACGATTCTGCCATAAGTATTTGACCTGCACAAAATGCTCGTACAGCAAGCTCCAACTGAATTGGCGCGTGGGCTTGGCCGCATAGCGCGGCAGCAGGAAGGAGGCGGCGCATACCAAGCCGGCTAAGCTCAAAAATACCCAGGTGGGGAAAATGACGGCATCCCACCCGGCCTCCTGAGAGGCATCGTACCCGGCAGAGTGCATGGCGTTATACTCGCCCAACAGGTAGCTAAACCAGAAGAATACGCCCATTTGCGCCACAAGCAGCACGAATATCAAGCTCATCTCGATGATGCCGGAGCCGAAGCCTATATACCGGGAGCCAAGCAAATCCTTCACAATGCCTTTCTTTGCCGGGGAGAGGATGGTGGCCTGCGCCGCAAATACGGCAAACCACAGAATGGCCGCATACAAACAGTGCTGGTAAAAGCAGAAAAGCATGCAACTCATCACCGCTATCTGTACGATGCTCATGACCTGCACAATGCGGGTCTTGCAAAAACAATCCGCCAGCCAGCCCACCAAAGGAGAAAAAAGAATGTATGGCAACACGAAGATGGCACCCAGTATGTACTCCAGCGTGCTGGCGTCCGCACCCTTAAGCCATACGCCCAAAGGTATCAGCAAAAATTGAACGGCCTTTTCGTTAAACGCATTCTGCGCCTGCACCGCCACGAGAGTCCAGAATCCGACCCACTCCCGGCGGGTCGGCTCTTTATAAAATTCATCTGCTTCGTCAGCCATAAGATGATTATTCCTGAATGATTATGGCATAGTTCCCTCAATAATCAAGAAAAAATGCCATACTAACGCATTGCGGGGGTTGCTGAGGCGAGGGGAATGTGCTAGAATCCGTGCAGATATTATGGCAGACCGTATACCCATCCGCACTCCGAACGAAATCAGCAAGCTCCGCAAGGCAGGAGAAGTTTCCGCACGCATCCTGATGGACTTGCAGGAAATCATCCGCCCCGGAATCACCACCAAGGAGATTGATGACTACGCCGCAGAGCTTTTCCGCAGGGAAAAATGCGGCAATGCCTTCTTGGGATACTGCGGCTACCCCGGCCAGCTCTGCATCTCCGTGAATGAGGAGGTTGTGCATGGTATCGGCGGCAGTAAGGTGCTGCACGATGGCGATATTGTGAGCCTCGATGCCGGTGCTATTGTGAACGGGTGGTACGGGGATAATGCCCTTACTGTGGGCGTGGGCAGCAGTGTGAGCGAGGAGGCCCGCCGCCTGATGGCCGTAACGGAGGAGGCTCTCTTCCGCGGTATTGAGCAAGCCAAACACGGCAATTCCCTCGCGGATGTATGCGGGGCTATTGAAGATTTTGTAAAACCGTACCAATTCGGCATTGTGCGGGATTTTGTGGGGCACGGCGTGGGCCGCAAGCTGCACGAGGAACCCCAAATTCCCAACTACCGCCCGAATTACCCCCTGCCCCGCCTGAAACGCGGTATGATTCTGGCCATTGAACCCATGATTACTCTGGGCAGCTGGCGAGTGCGCGTGCTGGAGGACGATTGGACCACGGTGACAAGCGATGGCTCTTGGGCTGCTCACTTTGAGCATACGGTGGCCGTGGGCTCCCATGGGGGGGATATTCTGACGGAGCGCCCGCGCATTGCCCTGCCGGAACAGCTGGGTATTAGCCTCTGATGGGGCTATGCATATATAAACTGCACCCGCGCCTCACCGCGCTTTCTACGCTAAAAAAAAACAGGCCGGCAAATGCCGGCCTGTTCTTTTTTGAGGGGAAGTGAATTGACTTCAACAAATACTCTTCCTCTTACAGCACCTCGGGGGCGAGGGACACAATCTTCATGAAGCCTTTTTCACGAAGCTCGCGAGCCACCGGCCCGAAGATACGGG
>CAYSYD010000082.1:0-9782 GCA_964435145.1 uncultured Akkermansia sp. | reverse complement strand
TGTTCAGTGAGCCTCCCGGCTCGGGTGGGTGCGCCAGTGTACACGATTTTAACGCGCTTGGCAATCCAAATTTCTCATTATGTGCAATTTTTTTATTTTGAGGGGGGCAACTTCTCATTGACATTTACTGTGGCATAGTATATAACGCGCGGACACGCACAAGGAAACGTGCTTATATACGACCATGCCCACACGGAATACCCCCATTAAACGAAAGGTTCGCAACTGGACAGCCTCTGATTCTGCCGAATTGTACGGAGTGGATGCTTGGAGCAATGGCTATTTCAGCGTTTCCCGACAAGGGGAGGTAACGGTGGAGCTGCGCGATACGGATGGCAGCCCGAAACACCTGAGCCTGCTGAGTGTGGTGCGCGGACTGGTGGAACGCGGCACGGATGCACCCATTTTGCTGCGCTTTTGCGATTTGCTCCATGCCCGTATAGACGAGTTGAACAAGAGTTTCATTAAAGCCATTCGGGAAACCGGCTACCAGGGGGAATACCGCGGGGTATATCCTATTAAGGTGAACCAGCAGCGCCAGATTGTGGAGGAGGTAGTGGCCCATGGCAAGCGCTACCACTACGGCTTGGAGGCCGGCTCCAAACCGGAGCTGATTGCTGCCATGGCGGAGATGGACGACCCGGAGGCTTTCCTGATGTGCAACGGTTATAAGGACGATGAGTTTATCGACCTCGCACTCATGGGCATGCGCATGGGGCTTAATATCTGCCTCGTTTTAGAGATGCCGAACGAGCTGCCGGCCATCCTTCGCCGCTCCAAGGCTTTGGGCATCGAGCCGCAGCTGGGGGTGCGGGTTCGCTTGGCTGCCCGCGGTTCCGGCCATTGGAGTGAATCCGCCGGGGATAAATCCGTGTTCGGCCTGAATGCCGCGCAGGTAATCGATGTGGTGGACCAGCTCAAAGAAGCCGGTATGCTGCATTGCCTCAAAGTGCTGCATTACCACCAGGGTTCTCAGATTCCGAATATCTCCGTTATCCGCGAAGGCCTCACGGAGGCTTGCCGCATCTATATCGACCTCGTGAAGGAAGGTGCCCCCATGGGCGCGCTGGATATGGGCGGTGGCCTCGCGGTGGATTACGATGGCTCGCAAACCAATTTCCATTCCTCCTGTAACTACTCCATAGAGGAGTACGCGCGCGATATCGTGGAGATTGTGGGCGAGCTGTGCAGCCGGCACGATGTGCCCCACCCCACACTGGTAACGGAATCCGGCCGCGCCGTATCTGCGTACCATGCGGTGCTGGTGTTCAATATTCTGGATGTGACGAGTGCCCCGGGAAGCGAGGCGCATGCCCCCGCTTTGCCGGAAAACCCGAACCCGCTTTTGCTGGCGCTGGATGAGACGCACCGCATGCTCTCCCGCAAGAATATCCAAGAGTGCTATAACGATGCCAATTATTACCGCGACCAGCTCCGCGCCCAGTTCTTTTACGGCAATGCCACCCTGCGCGAGCGCGGCGTGGGAGAGGCCATTTACTGGTACATCATGGGGCTCATCGCCCGCCGCATTGCGGAAATGAGCGAAATCCCGGAGGAGCTTAAGGAAGTATCCGATAACATGGTGGACTTCTACTATGCCAATTTCTCCCTCTTCCAGAGCCTGCCCGATTCCTGGGCCATCGACCAGCTTTTCCCCGTCATGCCCATCCAGCGCCTTTGCGAGCGCCCCACCCAGCGCACGGTGCTGGTGGATATTACCTGCGATTGCGATGGTAAGGTAAGCCACTACATCGACCGCGAGGATGTATCTAAGGCTCTTCCCCTGCACGAGATTGACGGCCAAGAGAATTACTACGTGGCCGTGTTCCTTGTGGGAGCTTATCAGGAGACTCTGGGCGATTTGCACAACCTGCTGGGGGATACCAATGTGGTAAGCGTGCATTTGGAAAACGGCCGCCCGGTGTATACCCACGAGGAGGAGGGAGATAGCGTGGCGGATGTGCTTTCCTATGTGAAGTACGATGCCAAGGATCTTGTGGGGCGCTTTCGGGCCTTGGCTGAGCGCGCCGTGGAGGAGGGCCGCATTACCCCGCGCCAGCGCCGCGAATCTCTGGAGGCCTACCGCGATGGCCTTAATGGTTACACCTATTACGAGCTTTAATGCAGCTCTTTCTCTTTGTATTACGCGCTAGCGGCTTGACACCAGTTTGTTCAGACTTTACAATATCCGCAGCATGAGAGGTATCGCCTGCGTTTTAGGGATGGCTGCTATGGTGTGTTCTCTGCCGGTACGGGCAGAGCAGGCTGGTGTTTCCCCTCAACTGCCGTTTCCGGCCAATGCGCTGGAGGCTTGCAATCTCGCGCTTTCCCGGGCTAGGGATGTGGACCGCACTTTGCGCACCGTGGTGGATTTGGAGAGCGGCAAGCAAGCTGCGGAAGCTCTCTCCCACACACTCCGGCACATGCAGATGGCACTGGCGGAGCTGGAGAAACTTCCCCCGCTTTCTGCCGGGAAAAGCCGGGAACTGGAGCAGAAAATGCGCGATTTGACCCACCTTACCCAAGGGTATATGCCCATGGTGCAGCGCTTGGTGGAGGTGAATGCTTACGGCTCCGAGGAGCTGATAGCCGTGTTCCATTATTACAAGCTAACCGTTTCCCGGCACAAATCGGAGGAGGAAAGCCCCATGAATCGGGCATGCGTGGAACTGGCGGATATGGTGGAGGATGTCCTCTTCCTGCTGTGCCATGTGCAAAGCGCGGAGGCTGCTTCCCCTGCACGTTTGCGGGAGTTTTTGCCCCGCTTGCAGCAGCGGCGCCAAGCGGTGGCAGAGCAGCAAAACCTCGATCCGCACGGCTTTACCCGCCTTGTAGCCTGGCCTCGCCTGCAAATGCTGCGCCGCAGCCTGAAACGCGAGGTGGAGCGCCTGCGCCGCAATGGGGCTTATGGGCAGGCGGAATTCCTGCTGCTGGCGGAAACCTGCCTGCAAGTGGCCGAGTAAGGGCACCGCAGCTTATGGGCGGAGCCCGTATTCGAGGAGGATGGCACCCTCGGATTCCAAGGCTTTCTCCTCTTGGTTAAGCAGCTCCCGCTGCATGCCGAGCAGTGCGTTTTGCTGCTCCAAAAAGGCTTCTGCGGAGGCGGGGCGGGATCCGCGCAGGTGCGCTATCCTTTTCTGCATATAGCGGCGCCATGTGTAGTACTCATCCATGCTTTGCTGCAGCAGGTGGAGTTTCTGGCGGTGGTCCATCAGTTTTGCGGCCACTTCCTTTTGCCGGAGCCGGTAGGTCTCCTTGGAATCCTGATAGCGGTTCCAGTGGGTAAGTCGCGTATCCAAATGATAGCTCAGGCTGAGGTTCAGCGTCGTATCATCCATGCTTAGGAAAGTGCCTTGGTAAGTACCGCCGGAGGTGGAGAAAAGTGAGGGGCTGTATAGATTCGTATTGATGGTGGGCAGGTAGGAAAGGGCAATGTTGTATTGCTGCATGCGCGCTTGCTCCAGCTCCATGGCCAGCATACATACCACCAAGGGGGAGAGCTTATTGAGCCGCTTGCGGTAATCTCCCCAGCGGAAATCCGGCACGCTCTCCGGCAGTACTTGCCAGCGTGCGCTGTAATCCCCCAGCAGCTGCGCCATCGTTTTCCACTGCTCTGTAAGGGCTCCTTCCGTCTCAAGCCGGGTGGCTGTGGCCATGCCCTCCGGGGTGTGCTTTTGCTGCTCCAATGCTTTCTTGCGTTGGTTCAGATCTTGCTTGCGGATGGTGACGTAGAGCTTGGAGATGAGTTCCTGCTCTTTTCCTTCCAGTGCTTTTTGGGCGGCAAAGGAGTTGGCCTCGGAGGCGTATACGCGGTAGGGAAGGTGGGTGAGGGTGGGTACGTTGAAGGTCACGTTGATATTCGTACTCAAATCGTCCGTACTCCAGGTATTCGTAAGCCCGCTAAGGCTTTTTTCAAAATTGCTGTAAAGAGAGGCTCCCGGGATGAGGTCCGTGTAGACGGACAGCTCATCGCGTTTGGCTTTATTGATAACCGAGCGCTGCTTGGTCAGCTCCGCATTTTGGCGCTTCATCATGGCAATGGCCTGCTGCCAAGAGATGGTGCGTTCGGGCAAATGCTCCCACTGCCGGGTTTGGGCATATTGCGCCTCCAGGCGGGAGGTCAGTTTATCCAGCCTTTCGTCCAGACTGCATCCGGTAAGGCAGATAAAGCTCAGAAAAAGCAGGGTGGGGTATTTCATGAAGCGGGGTGGTGCTATGGTATCAGATTCCCGGGTGAATATCAAGCCGCAGTTCTCCATCCTCTCCCCCTTAGGCCTTGGCATGCTTCATGATGAAGAGCGCCACCACCGCGCTGCAACAGGCCATAAGCCCGCATTGCCATTGGGTGCTTATGCCCAGCTGCATCATGCCGCCTTGCACCACCACGGCCATAATGCCCAAAAAGCAATCCACCAAGTTCCCGGCGGCAATCACATCCCCGCGCTTATCATCGTCCGCGCGGTCCTGCAGCAAGGCGTTGAGCGGTACAAGATAGCCGGAAGCCATGAATCCCGTGAGCGTGAGAGCCACGAAAAACACCGCGCTGCCATAGGGCAGGAAGGCGAGGGAAGCGCAGCCGAGAGTCATGCCGATGCCGCCTGCCGTGGCCACCCACGTGCGGATGCGGCGCGCGCAGATGAGGGAAGCGCACAGCCCGCCGCTAATAGCTCCGCCGCTCAGCCAGGCAAACAGCACTGCGGAATCCTTTTGCTGCCCCAGCACCTGCATAAAATCCCCCTCACCCGTCACGGGGTGAGCCTCTGCCGCCATTTGCAGCACGATGAGCATCATCACCCCTGCGATGAACCAGAAATACCCCACGCCGATTTCACTGTTGCGCAGCACCTTGTTTTGCCACAGCATGCGCAGCTGGGTAAAATGGCACCACAGCAGGGACCACCGGAAGGCGCGTGCGCTTTTAGCCTCGTAGCGGGGAATACCCAGACTGAGCAGGAACACCAGCACCGCGCCCGCCGTGCAGCATGCGCAGGGAACAGCCGCTGCCTGCCAGCCGGAATCCGGCCCCCACAGCCTCAGCAGACTGTATACCAGATAAAGCGCGCCGATTTGCCCCACCAGCAGAGCCAGCATGGAGGTAATCTCCAGAATCCCACTGGCAAAGCCAATGTTTTCCGTCCCCACAATATCCTTTACCAAGCCCTTTTTGGCAGGGCTAAAGAACATGGCCTGCACACAGAAGATAGTGAAAAAGCCAATGGCTACCCACAGGTTGTGCAGCCAAAGCCCCACGCTCATCCCCACCAGCACCAGCACTTGCAGCAGCACCATGGCCTGCAGCAGGCGGGTCTTGCACACCACATCGGAAAGCCACCCCGCCAGCGGCGAAAACAGCACAAAGGGTAGTACGATTAAAATCGAAAGAGGGTACTGCAAAGCCTGCGCCATCCATATACCCAGCGCAATCAGCAAAAATTGCACCCCCTTCTCATTCAGCGAATTCATGCACTGGATAACCACGAGGCTCCAGAAGGATTTCCAAGGAGTGCGGGCGGAGGGAGTAGTAGCAACAGGCATGGTCGTATTGTATACCGGCCATGCCTGTTAGGAAAGAACAAATCGCGGCTTACAAAGCCTGTGGTCGGGGGGATTCCTCCGCCGGGGGAATGGGCCGGTTCCAGCCGTTATCCTGCATAAAAAGGGTGGCATTTTGGTGCCCTTGGGCTGCCGCTTGGGAAACCCACAGGCGGGCATGCCCCTCATCCTGCGGCACACCCAAACCGTGGTAATAGCAGCGCCCCAGATTATATTGCCCATCGGCATTCCCCATGCGTGCCGCCTGCTCAAAGCAAGCGGCGGCTCGGGCGGCATCCTGCCGGGTTCCCTCTCCATTCCGGAAGCAAAGCCCCAGATTATTCAGCGCGGAAGCATTGCCGTTGCGGGCGGCGCGGGTGTACCACATAAAAGCCTTGTCCAAATCCTTAGCCACCCCGCTGCCGGAAACATAGCAGGTACCCAGATTATCCTGGGCATTGCTATTGCCGGCCTCGGCGGCCAGCGTGTACCACCGCACGGCCTCTTGCAGGTTTTGGGGCACCCCGTGGCCGAAATCGTAGCATTTGCCCAGCTGCAACTGGGCAGTAGCGTTACCCCGGCCGGCAGCCTGGGTATACAGCTGCACTGCCTGCGGGTACTGCCCGGCTTGGTAATAGGCATCGGCCTGGGCACATTGTTGGTCTGCCGTGGTGCAGGCACTCAGCAGACCTGCAAGAAGGAGCAGGGGGGGGCGGAACGTCTTCATCGCAGCACAGAGGGGGGGAGATTATTCCATACTGAGCAGGTAGCGCTCGGCATCCAAAGCGGCGCGGCAGCCGGCACCCGCAGCGGAAATGGCTTGGCGGTAGGTGGGGTCTGCCACATCGCCGGCGGCAAAGAGCCCGGGCGTCTTAGTCGCCGTGCCGGTACCTACGGTGCAGATAAAGCCGGCGGCATCGCGCTCCACCAAATTACCGGCAAAGCTGCTGTTGGGCGTATGGCCGATGGCCATGAACACGCACTTCACCTCCAGAGGGGACTCCTCCCCGCTCACAGTATTGCGGAGGGTAATACTGCTCAGTTCCCCCTCCGTGGTGTGGTAGGCTGCAATAGTGCTGTTCCACACGGGCTCAATCTTCGGATTCTTCAGCACGCGCTCCTGCATGGCCACACTGGCGCGGAGCTGGTCGCGGCGGTGAATTAGGTACACCTTGCTCGCAAATCGAGTCAGGAAAGAAGCCTCCTCGCAAGCACTGTCGCCACCGCCCACCACGCATACCGGCACATCCCGGTAGAAAGCGCCGTCGCAGGTGGCGCAGGCCGTCAGCCCGTGCCCGATGAGTTCCTTCTCCCCTTCCAGCCCCGGATAACGTGCTGTGGCACCCGTGGCAATAATTACGGCCTGTGCCTTGTATGCCCCGCCGCTCGTCGTCACAATAAACTGCCCGCTGCACGCCTCCTGCGAGAGGGATACCACATCCTCGTACGCATAGCGCGCCCCGAACTTTTCGGCCTGCTGGCTCATGTTGAACATAAGCTCCGGCCCCATAATCCCCTCCGGAAAACCGGGGAAATTCTCAATCTCCGTCGTGGTAGTCAGCTGCCCGCCTATTTGGCTACCGGTGAACACCAAAGGGGAGAGCCCGGCGCGTGCCGCATAAATCGCAGCCGTGTACCCCGCCGGTCCGGTACCGATGATAATAAGTTTCTCGTCGCTCATTACCCCGCATTGTACCATAGTCCGCCACAGGTGCAAGAAGTTAGTGTGGCAATTCTTCCCCATTCCCTCTCTGGGGCACAATTCTTGTGTCATTAGCCATTCTGCTCTTGCTTTTGCGCCGAGATTACTTCATAATGCGCGCGCGTTTTGTACTTGAATCAATTTTCTAACACTCGAATACTATGGATATTACCATCGAAAAACTGAGCGATTGCCAGGCAACGCTGACGGCGATTGCATCTGCTGATGAAGTGAAGGCTATTAAGGATCAGGCTGTTACGGCTTACGCCCGCAATGCCAATATCCCCGGCTTCCGCCCGGGTAAGGCTCCCAAGTCCGTGATTGCTAAGCGCTATGCCGCTGCCATTGCCGAGGAACTGGATGTCCGCATGCGTGCCGATGCTCAGGAGAAGGCTCTCGACGAGAACCCCGACCTCAAGGTTCTCGATTTCGGTAATGCCCAGTCCGGCGAGCAGGAGGACGGCTCTTACAAAATCACCACCACCATGACCATCGTCCCCGCATTCGAGCTGCCGGAGTATATGGGTATCGAGGTGACGATTCCCTCCGACGAAGTCTCCGATGAGGAAGTGGAGGACGCCCTGAACAAGTTTGCCGCCGCCAGCGCAGAGCATGTGGTGGCGGAGCGCGCTGCCGCCATGGGCGATGTGGCCGTTATCGACTTCAAAACAACGGTGGAAGGCAAGCCCTGTGCCGAATTCTGCGGCAAGCCCGTAGGCTTCATGGAAGGGCGCGAGGGCCACTGGCAGGCTCTGGAGGAGGATACCTTCATGCCCGGCCTTGCCGAGGGCCTTGTGGGGCTCTCCGCCGGCGAATCCAAGGATATCCCCGTCACCATGAAGGAGGATTTCCCCATCTCCGACCTCGCCGGCAAGGAAGTTACCTTCTCCTGCACTGTTAAGGAAGTGCGCGAAAAGAAACTGCCCGAGATAAACGAAGAACTCTTCGCCGCCCACCTCCCCGGCAAATCCATGGAGGAAATCCGCGGGGTCGTGCGCGAAAACCTGAAGGCCTCCAAGGTACGTGCTAACGATGAGGCCAAGGCCGACCAAATCTCCGAAAAACTCGCGGACCAGCTCTCCTTTGCCCTCCCCGCAGAACTCGTGGAGCGCGAAAACGAGAACACCGTGCAGCGCAAAGTCTACGCCGCCATTCAGGCCGGCAACTTTGAGGCCGCTAAGGATATGGATGCCCTCAAAGAAGAATGCAAGGCCGAAACCGAGCGCAACCTCCGCGTCTACTTCGCCCTGCAGGAAATCGCTCGTAAGGAGAACATCGATGCCTCCGAAATGGAAATGCTCGAAGCCCTCAACTCCATGGCCAGGCAGTCCGGCGAGAAGAACATCAAGAACTTCCTCCGCAAAATGTACCGCGAGAACCTCATGGCGGGAATCCGCCTCTCCGTGGTCACCTCCAAGGTGCTGGATCTTCTGGCTCGCAACGCCAAAGTAACGGTGGCTTAAGCTCCCGCTGCTCCGAATACTTCCGAAACAACGCACTGCCCGGCCATGGGCAGTGCGTTTTGCTTATTCCCCCGCAGGCGTGGTAAAAACCGTGCGTGTGGGGAAGGGGATATTGATGCCCTCCTGCCGGAACTCCTCCAGCAGCGCCGTACTGAAACGGAAACGCGCCGTGTGGTAATCCTCCGTTTTGCACCATGCACCAATGTGCAAATTCAGGGAACTATCCCCAAAACCGCTAAACAGCACCACGGGAGCCGGCGTGGCCGCCAGCAGCGGCTGCTCCTCAATCACCTTCAGAATCACCTGCCGCACATGCTCCAGATTACTGGCATAATCCACCCCCAAATTAAAATCGCAGCGCCGCAGCGTATCCCCGGTAATATTCACCACAGGCTCCTTCACAAAAGTTTCGCAAGGCACCCGCACAGTGGAATTATCCGGCTGCCGCAGCGTAATGGAAAGCAAATTCACACTCTCCACACTCCCCTCTATCCCGCCGGTGCGGATATAGTCCCCCAGCTTAATACTGCGCTCCCCCATAATGAAAAGTCCGCTGATGAGGTTACTCAGCACCGTTTGCGCCGCAAAACCAATCGCCACACCGGCCACCCCCGCCGCCCCGAGGATACTGATGAGATCCACTCCCACCGAACGCAGCGCCTGCACCACGGCAAAACACCACACCAGCCCCAAAAGCACCTTCTCCAGCACAATGGCCGCCTGCTTCGGCAGCCGGTGATGCACCGGCTGCACCAGCCGCCGCACCAGCCGCGTCACCAAATACCCCAGCACCAAATACAGCAGAAAAAGCAGCCAGCCATTCTCCCGCAAAAAGCGCCATGTGACCCCCAACTGCTCCTGATCCAAATATGCGTTTAAATCCATACTTCTCCACTTTTACCACACCCATCCGCCTTTGCCAAGAAGGAAAATCAAACCACCGCCCCGTAAAACACGGAGCGGTGGTTGGGGGGATCTTTTCAAATTAAACAATCATCCCCTCCGGCGGCGGGAGGCCAGTGCCGCCAGCGCCAGCAGGCTCAGCGTGGCCGTGGAAGGCTCCGGAATCGTCGGCAGCGTAAAGC
>CAYSYD010000081.1:0-10013 GCA_964435145.1 uncultured Akkermansia sp. | reverse complement strand
TTATGACACCGAGTATTCTTGGTCTGACCTTCAATGACTTAACTTCATTGTATCGCGCCAGACCGGACATAAACACCAGCAAATCTGAAACAGACCCCGAGATTTGCGGGAAATGAAAAAAAAGCTCGACAAGTTGATGCAGGAGAGTAGAATGCAAAATGTCATTCTTGCATTATGAAACGTACCTTTGCTCTTTCTCTTTTGTTGTCTGCTCTGGCTGTGGCTCAGGGGGCTGTGGAGTGGAATTCTACCACCAGCGGAGACCAGACGGTTTCCGGGGATGTGCTGGTGACCGGGACAGCCAATGTGGGTAATATCACATTTACGGGGGATTCAACAGTGTCCGGTTCCGGTACGATAGGGGGCTCCGGCGCGGTTTCCGTGAATGCCGGAACAGTGGTGTTTGATGGGGTGTCCCGCAAGATGGGGTCGGGGATTATTAGAGTTGCTTCCGGTGCTACCTTGGAGCTGCGGAGTAGTGAGCAGGATAAGGCGGGGCTTGTGCAGGATGGATGGACGAATTCTGCGAGTGTGGAGCTGCGCGGTACGCTGAAGGTGGAAAACCTGAAGTACGGGCAGGGGCAGTTGGGCGGCATGGGGAGTAATTCTTGGCTGTTCACTATGTACGGCGGGGATACTTATGACACTTCGTCCCGCTTGGAGATAACGAAGACCGGGGAAGCGACACGCGGTGTTAAGTTGCAGAATACAGGTTTTTTCACTGTGGCGGTGGCTGCCGGGCAGACTTTTTCCTGGATTAATGAGACGGGTGAGTCCACGGGAATTGATACTTTGGATGTGTCTGCGGCAAGTGGTAGCCGGTTGATGCTTGAGGCCGGGGATGATGCCACGTTTATTCTGCATAAGAACATAGGTGCGGGAGTGACGCTCGATAAAACAGGTAATGGTGTGCTGGAGCTGAATAGCACGGTGAACATTTCCGGTGTGGAACGCCGCTTGGTGGTGAGTGCCGGGACTCTGCGTTTGGGAGAGAATGCGAACATCCAAGCCGTGGGGTATGGTTTCGATGTGCAGGAGGGGGCAGTTCTCGATATGAATGGCAGGGGCGGGAATTCCGGAATTGCTGTTTCCGTGAATGGTCGGGTGGTGAATGCAGAGAATAACGAGATGAGTATTACTCTGGGGGAGAATGGCTCGTTCAGCATAGCTGCGGATGCCACTTCCGGTTACACCGGTTCTCTGGTTCTTTCGGAGGGGGCTACGGTGGATTTAGGCGGTTTTATTTTCTATAATGCAATTGATGTTTCTGCCGGTGGTGAGCTGCTTAATGCGGAGAATCACCGTGGTGCGATTATGCTGGGTGTGGATGAGGAGGGGATTACCTATGTGGATTCTGCCATGCTGGCGGAATACGGCAGTAGTTTGGCTTCTTCCGGCAGTGTGGAGGTGAGTCTGGATGCGAATTTTACCTCGGATGCCCCGGATTATGATTTGCTGCGTGGGCGTTTGTATGCGGAGGAATCTCTTGCCATTACGGGCACGGGGGTGGAATCTGTTTCCCTAACCGGCTACCGGTCGGAATATGGCGGTTTGAGTGCCCAGAATGGCGATTTGAGCATTACGGAGGTGCTGGATGTTGTCCTTCGCGCTAATAAGGCTACGAATGAACGCTATGAGGATTATAACCGCGCCGGAGCGCTCAGTGCCGCGGCTGCGCTGACAATAGAGGCCTATGGGGATATTGTGGTGGCAGATAATACCGCTTCGGTGAATAGCGATTCTGCGGGTGCTATTTGTGCATCGGATGATTTGAGCCTCAGCGGAGCTTCCATTAGTATTACGGGCAATTCCGTGGGGTGCGGAGATGCCGAGAACACGGATTCGTATTCCGGCGGTGCGCTTCGGAGTGCCTCCGGTTCTATTTATCTTACGGCTACGGAAGGCAGTGTTGAAATAAGCGGCAACTCCGCAGATGAGAGTGGCGGAGCCTTGCACGCTTCTTGGGGAGTGAAGATTTCTGCTGCTGAAGATATTTCCATTACCGGGAATAAGGCGCTCACCGCAGATGGTGGTGCCGTTTACAGCGATGGAGATGTGATTCTCTCTCCCGGGGAGGGGGCGGAGGTCACTATTAGCGGGAATACGGCAGGTGGTTATGGCGGTGCTATTTACAGTTATGGCACGGTTTATATGCAGGGCGGTACCTACAATGTGACGGGCAATACCGCCGGTGCCAATGGTGGTGCCATATATGCCGACCATGTGGAGATTTCTGCCGATGCCGGACATATTACCTTCTCGGGCAATACGCACGATGGTGGTGTTGCGAACGATGTGGAGCTTAACGGCGGCACAGCTAATCTTTCTGCCTCCGGTGGTTATACGCTTGAAATGCAGGGCGGCATTACCGGGGCTGCGGATATATGTGTTTCCACAGAGGATGGTTCGGTTGTGAAGTTGGGTGGTACCAGTGCCACGGAATTCCTGAGTGTAGAGAATGGGCGTTTGCTGGGTGTTACCGATGCGGAGGGTAACATGGCCGTTATCAATGTAAGCACATGTGTAACGCTTAGTGATGCCGTGTTGCTGGATATTCTGCTGGTGGATGAGTACTCGGAAGCAGCCTGGACGAGTTCTGCCACTACTTATGTGTACAACGATGCCGTGAGTGAGGTTTTTGAGTCGCTGGCGGAAGATGCCGTGAATTGCACGTCCAGTTCTACCTTGTTAAATGGTTTTGCTTCTGTGGGCGGCGATTTATCCATTAGCCTTTCTCAGGAGTTTTTGAGTAGTGCATTGGCGGCGGCAGAAGGTGCCACGGTGAATATTGCGCTCACCTTGCTGGAGGATACAACCGCCATAGATGAGGATGCCGGCAGCTTTACGCTCCGCTTGGATGATGCTCTTGCCGCATGGCTCGAGACGGCTTCTGCGGAGGAGTATGGTTTTTACGATGCAGAGGGGACCCTGCTGGGGGTAACGGAAGTGGAGCTTACGGAATCCGGGAATGTGGTGTTCGTGGTTTCCGGTCTTTCCGATGTGGTGCCCGAGCCCACCAGCACCGCTCTTAGCCTTCTTGCGCTGTGTGGTTTTTGCATCCGCCGTCGTCGTTAATTCTTTTTCCGAATTTAAACTAGTATATTTATGAAATCCTATCACTATCTCATTCCTTTATTGGCATTGCCCTTGCAGGCAGTTACCGTGGAGACTCGCCCCACACACGGCGTATTTTATGCCGGGTTGGATAAGCAGGTTTGCCTGCAAATTAAGGTGGATGCTGCTGCGGCGGACGTGAATAAGAAAATTTCCGCCATCAGTTTTACCACGGGTAAGACCACCAGTCCTGCGGATATTGTCCGGGTGCGCCTGTATAAAAGTACGGAAAACACTTTCACTCTCGCCACGGGAGATTCCAATCGCAAGGCGGTGGAACTGGCATCAGCCACGGTGAATGATGGTAAGGTGAATTTCGCTACGGATATCACAATAACCTCTGCCGGTACTACCTATTATTGGTTGGCGTACGATATTGCAGCTAAAGCCAAGGGGGATAATAAGATTGATGCTGTATGTTCTGCATTCACTGTGGGGGAAAAAGCTGTGAAACCCACGGCCAAGCTGGGTACTTATGTGAAGAAGAGAGTGTATGGTACGGTGTATCCTTTCAAGCAGCGTATTGTACCTTATTACCGTACGCGTTGGATTAATAATTGGAATGCCGGCCATTTGGATGCTACGCACTTTAAGCGCTTTACGGATATTATTCATTTTGGCTATTCTGTCAATACGGACGGAACGGTGGCGTATCAATGGTATAGCGGATTGGACAATGGGGATTCTGCTGCTTACGCTGCTACGGCTCGCCAGAAGCTCAAGGCTTTGCGCGGTTCTTCCCAATCCCGCATCCTTGCCGGTTTTGGCCATATAGATGCCCAAATTACTCCTTTCTATAACAACAATAAGAATGACCGCGAGGCTTGTAAGACGATTGCTAAAAATATTGCCAAGTTTGTATTGGAAGCCGGTTATGATGGTATTGATATCGACTGGGAGTATCCGGATACTGAAGAGGATTGGAAACACCACACCTATTTGGTGTCCGATTTACGCGATGAGCTGGCCGGTTCCGGTCTTTCCATCAGTATTGCCGCTTCTGTGGGCTATAAGCAGCCGTGGACGGATGTGACGGATCAGCTGGATTTCATCTGCACTATGAGTTACGATGCGATTGACCGGCAGCATTCTTCGATGGCGCTTTTGCAGCGCGATGCGGGTATTTGCACGGGAACTCTCAAGATGCCCAAAGTTAAGATTGTGACGGGCTTGCCTTTCTACACAAATCCGCATTGGAGTCTGGCAGAGCAGTATGGTTGGGCTACGGTCGTGAGCCAGTATCCCAAACTGTCGCCTTCTGTGAATGAGGCGGAGCTGACCACGACCAACGGCAAGGCCTGGCATTCCTTTAATGGGGCCAACCTGATTAAGGAGAAATGCACATGGGTAAAGAAGAATGGCTATGGAGGTGTGATGATTTGGGCGTATGATACCGATGTGAGCCTTACTCACAAGATGTCGCTGGGTAAGGCAATGTATTCCGTCCTCAAGCAGACGAAGCGCTAAGAGCTATCCCTTTTCCGGGAAAGATAGTTGGAAATCTCATTGTCGGGCGGAGGAATGGCTCCGCCCGACATTCCTATGGAGGGAAAACACCGGAAGATGAAACAGGCAAAACCAGCAGGCATAGCATGCCGGAAGCGCCCCCCCAAAGGCTTTGCCATGGTGGCTTCCCTCACGTTGCTTTCCCTCATTGCCTTGCTGGCCTGTGCCATATTGGCTCAGATAGCCTCATTGAATCGGACTACCGGACATGATATAGTGGTAACTCAGGCGCGGCAGCAGGCACTTGTCGGTCTGGATGCAGCCATTGCAGAGTTGCAGGAGACCATGGGACCGGATCAGCGAATTTCGGCACATTCTTCCATATTGGAAGTCGATTCCAAAGCGGGGATGCCGCATTTGCTGGGGGTGTGGGATAGCTGGGATGCTCCCCTATATGGGAAGCGCGCCAATGGACGCAGCATTATGGATACATACACTCCCGGGCGGCGGGCGATGTTTCGCCGCTGGCTCATTTCCAGCCGGGATTTGAGCCTGACGAGAAATATCGAGGCGGCAGCACGCCTGTGTGCGCGCAAACCCGGGGAGCGAATATGCCTGCTGGGGGAAGGGACTCTGGGGCGGGAGGCTCCCCGGAGCCACCATGTGTATGCGGATTTGTTGTATATGCCGTTGGATGCCCATACCAACGGCGCTTTTGCATGGTGGGTGGCCGGGGAAAACCAGAAGGCCAAGATTTCCGTGCCACGAGCGGCAAGGACAAAACATCCCATGGAGGTCTTGCGCCGCACATGGGATACCCCTCCGGCTATTCCTGCGGATTATCTTTCGCCCAAATCCCGGGGAATGCTGATGGCTTGCGCAGGGAAGTTGCCATCGGTAGCAGGCTTAGCCTTGGTGGGTAAGGAAGCTCCGCGCGTGGGGATTCCCTATTTTACGGATTATACCACGGCTTCTTATAGCCTTTTGACGAATGCTGCCCATGGTGGATTGAAACAGGATTTGTGCCTCCTGCTGAATAAGGATAGCTTAGAACATACGGAATTTGCCCCCACCCCGGATAGTGACTCTCCGCTGGTGCCGGAGCAGTGGCTGCCGCAGGAAAGAAAACGGCGTTTTCCCATAGGCTCCTGGCAAACAATGCATGCTTATTACAACTGCTGGCCGAATGCTTCCCAGAAAGATGAGCATGTGACCACGCGCCTCATTGGTACAGTGGCAAAACACCACACTCGCTTGGGGGGAAGTGTGTTTAACGAGCAACTGCAATACGATGCTTCCCCGGAGAACTCCGCCGGTACATATCTGGATGCTCGCGCCCGGCAGAAAGGCAATGCCGGAGCCGGATATGCGCGCAGCCCGGTGCTGCTGGGCTTTCTTTGCAATGTAGCCATGGGGGTGGAAAAACTGGAAAATGGAGAAAACCAGTTATCGCTTTATTATAGCCCTCTTTTTTTATGGTGGAATCCGTACAATGTACCCATGCGTATTGCCGGGCGGCGTATGTGGGCTGTGGCTGCTCCGTATAAAACCATGCCTTTGGAATCCTTTGCGAATATGGGGCTGTATGGCAGGGGCTGGTCTGCGTACGGGCTGGTACGACCGAATGAAACCATCATGTCCGGCGGGGCGCGAACCCCGAGCCCGGATTTGGGGGCGATGAGTTGCTTGGACGGCGGAGAGTATTTCCAGAACTCTCTGCACCATGCGTACGAGGATATTGTTTTCCGCCCCGGGGAGGTGTTGGTATTCACCCCGGGAAAAAACAAATTCGCACGCGGTAGCACTGCGGGGCAGGTGAGCCGCCCCGGGGATAATCCCTGGATTCCGGGGTACCATGCTGATACGGTGGCGGTTTGGCATTCCCCCATGTACCGTACCATGGTGGAGCCGGAGCAGGTATGGCGGGAAACTCTCTTCGGCCTGCGCTTTCATAGCCACCCGGAGCGTCTGACGGATAGTCGCCTCATGGCCGGCGGGGTGTCGGATTGCATCTCAATAGCGCATGGCTTTGGCGGTATCTCCTCTGCTCTCCAGACCGCTCATCCGCTGGATGCGAGCGTGAACGACATCAGCTCGGAATACGGAAAACATCTCCACTCAGCCCGGCGTTTCCTGTTGGATTGGTACAGCCCGGTTATGGGGGAAGGTAACCGCATTGTGACGAATCTGATGCACTGGTTCGGTAATAACGTCCAGACCCCGGACCAAACTCCCTATTATGTGGCATCCGTGGGTGTTGTGGCTAAATCCGCGAATCCATCCATCGATACAAAAGTATACCCCACATACGATTTGCGTACGAAGCACTGGTTGCATTCCAGCCCGGTTTTCTGGGGCTCCTCCATCCGGCAGGCAGACCACCAGCAACGGCAATATCATCCCTACCAATTGGCCGTGTTACCCGTTGCCGGCGGAATCCTCTCCTCTCCTGTATTTTCGGTAGGCAGGAATGGCATCATCGGCATTACGGAGGAGGGGGAGCAAGTATCCTTTGCCTCTGTGGCGGAGCTGCCGGTGCATCCTCCTTTTTCTTTGGCCGGCTTTGCCGGAATGCGGCTGCATCCCGGCTGGTTTAGGGGCGGTGGCACGGCGCAGAGCCCGCATGCCGCTTTGCAACGAATGCAGTACCAATCCGGGGTGCCGGGTGTGGGGATAGGTAATGCCTTTGCGGATCCCTGCTTGCCGCCGGATAAGGTGTACGCGCATCATGCCCCGGCACAGGGGAAAGAGCCGGAGCGAGAAAACATCCCGCTGCAAAATGAGTTTTATGACCATGCTCTGCTCATTAACGATGCTTTGTGGGACAGGTGGTTTTGCTCCTCTGTATCGGATATGCCGGGGAACGATGCCGGGCGAACTATCCCCGCTCAGGTAACGCTGGAGCGTTTTTTACTTGGGGAACACCCCTTGCCGGTTTCCCGCTATGTGCGTGCGCGCTCTGCTTATAACTCTAAAGCTGTGCTAAAGCGCATTATGCAGGGCGATGGGTGGAAAATCATCGCTGCTCACCTCATGGTTAATGGCGGTTTTAACGTGAATAGCACCTCCGTGCCTGCATGGAAAGCCGTATTGCAAGGGCTGGCCTCCCGGCAGTTAGTAACGGCAGAGGGGGGAAGCCTGCACATGGTGGAAGCATCGAAACCGCCCATGAATGTGAGCTTTTCCCGCTTCATGCTTTCCACTACGGATAAAAGTACGGATTCTGTAGCCTCGTATAGCCCCATGCAAGGTTCGGAGATTTTCCGCTCCGATGCTGCCTTGGGCACGGCTGCCTGGAGCGAGGTGCGCATGCTCAAGCCGGCCGATATTGCCCGACTGGCGGAGGAAATGGTACGGCAGGTGCGCGCGCGTGGTCCCTTCCTCAGCATGTCCGATTTCATTAATCGCCGCTTGGATGCTCAGGGCGGAGAAGCCGCGCTGAAAGGAGCTTTACAGGCAGCCATTGACCGCACGGATATTAACCGCGATTTTCGCGAGGTGCAAATCTCCCCCCGAGAGGGTTCCCTTTACCGTTTCCCCAAGGCTGAGCAAGGTGATTTGCATACGGCAGCGCCGGGCTACCTGATTCAGAGCGATGTACTTGCCTCCTTGGGAAATATCCTTTGTGTGCGGGACGATACCTTTACTATTCGTTCCTACGGCTGTGTACGTAATAAACAGGGAGCCATCCTTTCCCAGTGCTGGTGCGAGGCCACAGTGCAGCGCTCATTGGATTATGTGGACCCCACAGATGCGCCTTCTGCCGCCGAATTCTCCGCAGATTTGAAACATACTGCCAAGCTTTCCCCCCTCAATCGAATCTTGGGGCGCCGCTTTCGGGTTACCTCCTTCAAATGGCTCGATATATGGGACCTGTGAGGATTTATTCCGGTGCCGATGGGCTGAGAAGAGCTGCACCTGTTCCTCCCGGCGTCAAAAAAAGGCGGGGCTGTACCGCCCCGCCTTAAAAGTTGCTATATGGAAGAGCTTAGAAATCAAAACCGATGCCGGCGCGTACCCCAATGCCGTATTGCTTATCAAACTCCGCAGGGGTGGCATGGCTGCCCGTGGCCTGTACGGCTCCGTACACATAGAGCTTTTTAGTCAAATCGTATTTCAGACCGCCTTCAATGGAGTAAGAAACACCGGTGTCATCATTGGATTCGGTATCGTCCTCCAGCTCCAGATTGGTGAAGCCAAGTTGCGCTCCGGCAAACCAAGAAAGATTTTCCGTAATGGGGGAGGTGTAACGCAGCCCTACCATGAGGCTCCAGGCTTTGCCATCAATATCATCGTTGGTATATTCATTATCGTTGGTATATTCATTTGCGCCGCCCGTGTAATAAGTGTACGGGTAACCGGTATCCCCGGTGGCCCATGCTCCACGAAGCGTAATGGCCCACTTATCGTTCAGATCGTACACAGCGGTAAGATCCACCCCGGCCATATCCAGATGCCCGGCTCCTTCGCCAAGATCGCAGGTGGCATAGGTGTAAGTCGGTCCCACTTCGAGAGCAAGGGGGCAGCTGCATGCCGGAGCCGGGCAGACATTCACGGGAGTTGTGGGCTCACCTGCAAAAGCGGGTACAGCCAAGGCCAGTGCATAAATGATAGATTTTTTCATCGTCGAATTATTGTTAGATTGGTTAGATAACACTCCGGGAAAAAGAGGGGGAATATGTACCTCCTTAGAAATCCCTTGTGATACTCCTGACATAACATTTTCGACCGGCCGCGTCAATGCCTTTCGAAATGATATGAAAAGAAATATCGGACGATGCCCGGGTATTAAAGGGCATCGCCGGTGGCGGTCGGGGCGATGTTTTTGTGGGGGCAGAGTGTTTTTTGCTGGTGCGTGGAGTATTCTGTGGTAGCATGGAAACATAAGGGTATGAGTCGTTTTCTTTTTATATTAGCTGCCGGCTGGGGATGGATGCTGCTTTCCTGCAGCCCGGAGACACCGATGCCGGTGGTGGATGAGAATGCGGTGCCGGTGGCGCTGCAACGGGGGGAGGAGACGAAGGTGCTGCTGCCGGCGCCTCCGCAGTACGGACTGCGCTGGGTGTTGCAGGAGGTCTCCCCGGCAGAGGGGGTGGTGGAGGTGCGGTTTGGTTTTTCCTCGGTGGCGGATTGCGGGCCTGTGTGCGGCGGACATCCCCCGCCCAGTTCGATTACCTTTTCCGGGAAGGGGAAGGGGGTGGCATTGGTGCGTCTGGCGGCTGTGAGTGGGAATGGTGTGCAGAATGAGCATACGCCTACTACATCTTTTGTGATTACCATTCGGTGAGAAAAAAATCCTTTTTTTGGAATTGTTCTATCAATGCCGCATCTTGGGCTTGAAATCCTGCCGGTGTTGTGTATATTGAAGATTCCTGACAACAAATAACCCCATTTAGTGATGAGCGACAAAGTATTATTCTTCGACACCACGCTTCGCGATGGTGAGCAGTGCC
>CAYSYD010000080.1:0-10110 GCA_964435145.1 uncultured Akkermansia sp. | reverse complement strand
CAATCTTCTTTTTCTGGGGCGTGTGGCCACGGGTGAAGGCGGTCAGATTATCATCGACAAGGCTAACGAGGTTCTCAAGGCTGAGTTCCCGGAACTCTCCATTACGCTTTGCGTCCCGGATGAAAAGACCAAGCGTCATGGTCAGGCTGTAGCCGCAGCATCTCTGCCGAAGCTGGGCTAAATTGACCCTGTTACTTTATTTACAGCCGGGGGAGAGTGCCGCTTTCCCTCGGCTTTTTTCTGAATCAGAACGTTCTTTTATCGGCAATTATCATTAGCCCTCCCCCTATGTCTCCTTTTACCTCCGAAGTTTGGACCTGCCCTCGCTGTGGTACCGGGCAGGACATTAGCCATCTTGGTTTTTTTGCTAAAATGGTCTGTATTGGCTGCGGGGCGGCTTTCCATGTACATTGCAAGCTGGATACTTTCCAGCTAAATGGCGTTGTGGGGGTCGGGGGAATGAGTATTGTTCTGCGTGGGCATGACCCGGTGCTGGAGCGGGATGTGGCCATTAAACTGCTGAACGAGAAATACCGAGGGGATGCAGAACGTATTGCGCAGTTTGAGAATGAGTGTTCTCTCATGGCAAAAGTACGCCATGAGAATGTGGTTTCCCTCTATTCCGCCGGGCGGGCAGGGGGGCAGTTTTACATTGCAATGGAGCTGGTAGAAGGTCGCAATCTGGAGCTTCTGGCAGCGGAGCGCAATACACTCCCCCCGCTGGAAGCTCTGGATATTGCCTACCAAATAGCAAAAGGTTTGCAGGCTGTGTATGCCGCCGGGATGCTTCATCGGGATGTGAAACCGGGTAATGTTTTGATTACCCCGGAGGGGCAAGCCAAGGTTTTGGATTTTGGCCTTTCTTTGGAGCATGATGATGATGGTGCCGAGGATGAAATTATTTGGGCCACACCTTTTTATGCCGCACCGGAAACATTGGAGCGTGAGCCGGAGGATGTGCGCTCCGATATTTACGCCTTGGGGATGACTCTCCGAAATCTCCTGACCGGGGAAAACACCCTTCCGGGTAACCCCCAAAACGTGCAGGCGATGCTTCAGGCAAAAAGTATGATGCCGTATATCGGCGAGCAGTACGATGAGATTCCGGCCTCGCTGTGCGAATTGGTGGAATACATGACTGCCTATAAACCGGAGGAACGCCCCGAGGATTATGATGAGGTTTTGGCAGAGATGGAGGCCGTGCGTCGTGGCATGGTGGGAGCCCCGCCCAGAGAACCCTATGTGCGGAAGAAAACATCTCGTTTTGTTGCCATAGGTGCATGTGCCAGTGTTTTTCTGGGGATTGCCGGAGCTATTGCCATCTCTCTTCAGCGGGATGCCGGGGTGTATGTGCAGCCCCTTTCTGTTTCTGCGCTTCAGTGGGAAGAGCTGGAATTACTCCATAATGTGGAGCGTGATATGCAAACGGGAAATGGTGCAAAGGCGGCGGATGATTTGAAATACCTTGGCACTCGTGCCAAAGAACCGGCTTTACGCCTTGCTGCTGTCCTTTATAGCGGCATGCAGGATGTTTTAGCGAATAACGGCATGCAAACATGCTTGCGAAGGCTGGGGCCTGTGGTGCGGACCAATAGCTATGTTGCCCCGGCAGCAGAAGCCTTTTTTTCCAACGTGAAGGAATTGTCCGCAGCTCTTGTCGGAGATGTTGGAATCATTACGGAACGTTCTGCCAGTGTGGCCTCTCCTTTGCTGCGTGCCTCTCTATTGGTACTCGCCGGAGAACGGAACTTGCAGCTCGGCAAAATGCAGGAAGCAGATAAGTGCTTCGAACAGGCACACTACAGCCTTTATTCTTGCAGTGCCATTGCTCTGGCTCATCAGGTGGAGGCTTATCGTAAAAATGCACCATCTCGGGTGGAATTACTCATCCGCGAGCAAGTTACAGATGCTCGTTCAAAAGCTAATCTTGGCAAACTGCGCAGTTCTATGGAAGCCCTTGCCAATTTCTCCGGCACGGAAGCAATCAAGGCAGAACACGCTGTATGCCAAGAGGTATGTGATGTGTTGAGCGTCATGTTTGAGTTGCTCAAGAAGAAATGCGGCAATCAATTTTCCCCTTCTGCAGCGCCGGAGGCAATACGGGAGCAGGTAGCGGGGCTCCGGCTATCCGATACCTTGGCACAGGAGGTGTACGCCACTCTGCTGATGATGAAGGGAGCCTACGACGAAGCCTTTAGGGCAAATCCATATGCCAACCGACCGGATGCGCCGGATTCCTTTGCTGTACTCATGCGCGATTGGAAAAAGCGCTTAGGTAAATAGCTCCGGCTGCTGTTAGGGAAGCAGCAATCCGCATTTCCATTGGTTTACTGCTCGGGAAATCTCGCCGGAGATGTTTGCTCCCGGCGTTACGAACCCCGGCACAAACCAGGGAAAACCTCCTACTAAATCGTGGAACACGCAAACTTCCCCATGGCAGGTGCCGTGGCCGGAACCTATGCCAATAGTGGGAATGGAACTGATTTTTGTAAGAGTGGCGGCCACGCTGTGCCGGGTGCATTCAATGACTACGGAGAAAGCTCCGGCGCGAATGACTGCTTCCAAATCCTTCCTGAGAGCTTCTGCTTCTATATCCGTTTTTCCCTTCATGTGGTAACCGCCTTCTTCTTTAACTTTTTGTGGCAGTAAACCTATGTGAGCTTGCAAGGGGATACCTGCTGCGGTAATTGCCCGTATAGCAGCCTCCTGAGCGGTACCCCCCTCTAATTTAACGGCATCTGCTCCCGTTTGCATGAGTAGACGTGCGTTTTCGAGAGCCATCTCCGGTGAGTCGAAACTGTGGATGGGCATATCCACCACCACAAGCGCATTCTTTGCTCCGCGTACAACGCATTCGGCATGGTGCAACATATGCTGCATGGTGACATGGGTTGTATCCGGGTATCCAAGCACCATCATACCAAGGGAATCCCCAACCAAAATCATATCTACTCCGGCTTCATCCAACATGCGAGCCGTGGGATAATCATAAGCCGTTAATTGGGAAATAGGGGATTTGCCCATTTTGCAAAAGATTTTCTCGAATTTCTTGTTCATTATTTGTGGGGTAATACGTATATTCAGAGAGAGAAGGGGCGTACTGCGGCATTCTCAGTATAGCGGCTCAGCAGTTCCGATACTGTTTTTCCCTGCCCGGGAAGCACCATGTTAGGGGCAATATCCGCCAGAGGACGCAAGACAAATTCTCGTTCATGAGCCCGCGGATGCGGAAGCGTGAGGCTGTCTGTTTGGCATATTTCCTGCCCACAGTACAGTAGATCGATATCGCAGGTGCGGGGTTCTCCGTATACTCCGCTCCGGGTTCGTCCCAGTTCTTGCTCGATACGTAAACATAATTCAAGAACTTCTGCGGCAGGCATGCTCGTCTCCACTTCCACGCAGGCATTCAAATAGTCCGGGGAGCCGGGCGGGCATCCCACCGGTGCCGTTTCATATACTTGAGAGAGGCGAAGCGTACCAAACACATCCGCTAAGTAATCACAAACGGATTCCAGCACGGAAAGCCTGTCTCCTTGGTTGGAACCCAAGGAGAAACCCACACATCTTACCGTGGGAAGTGCTTTATTCATTTCCTGCTCAGTCGGAGAAGCCGAGTACATCCTGCATATTGTACAGCCCGGATGTTTTGCCTGCAAGCCAGAGTGCAGCACGCACAGCTCCGCCTGCAAATGTCATGCGGCTGGAGGCTTTGTGGGTAAGTTCCACACGTTCCCCATCTGTGGCATAGATGACGGTATGGTCTCCCACAACATCTCCGCCTCGCATGGAGTGCATGCCGATTTGGCGCTGGGGACGCGCCCCCACAATGCCGAAACGACCATGCATCACATCGGAGTCATAGTTCATGCCGGTTCCCTCGCAGACGACTTCCGCCAGAGTACGGGCCGTGCCGCTGGGCGCATCCAACTTGTGGTGGTGGTGCATTTCGACGATTTCGATGTCGTAATCCTTAAGGATGGCCGTGGCTTTACGTGTCAACCAGAAGAGGGTGTTGACGCCCACGGAATAGTTGGAAGCGTAGACGATGGGGATGCTTTTGGCAGCCTCGGCAATGGCAGCTCGCTCCTCATCTGTGTGCCCCGTGGTGCCAATTACCAAAGCCTTTTGCTGAGCTACGGCCGCTGCCAGTAACTCCGGTGTAAACCCGTGGAAGGAGAAATCGATGGCGCAATCCGCTTGTTCCATTGCAGCAGCAATATCTTGTCCCACATCGTGCGTGGAAGCAAGCTCCGTTTCCGGATTTAACTCTACAGCTTGGCGTACGGCTTGTCCCATGCGCCCGGAAATGCCTGTTACAAGAATCTTCATTTCTTGGAGAATTCGGGAGGGTTACAGTAGGTTAAAATTCTTCAGCAGTTGAGCCAAAGTAGCGTGTTTTTCCTCGGCTAAGGCTACCATCGGCATACGAATTTCCCAGCTGATGTCGCCGCGCAAAGCCAAGGCCGCTTTGATGGGTACCGGATTGGTGTCCAAAGACATGAGCCCCTTCATGAGCGGATAATATTTCTTTTGCAATTCCAGAGCTTTGCGCCCGTCCCCGGAAAGGGCGGCATCCACGAGTGCCTTCATTTCCGCCGGTGCTACGTTGGAGGTGACAGATACAAGACCCACAGCGCCGCAGGAAATAAAGGGAACCGTCAGACCGTCATCCCCACTCAGAATTGCGAAATCCGCAGGCACGGCCTGTACCAGTTGGTTAACACGTTCCACACTGCCACCTGCTTCCTTAATAGCCACAATTGTGGGGCAGTCCTTGGCAAGTCGGGCTACAGTATCTACGGCAATCTCAATGCCGCTGCGGCCGGGAATGCTGTACAAAAGTACGGGAAGCGCAGTGCTTTCGGCAATGGCTTTGAAGTGGCGATAAAGGCCTTCCTGACTGGGTTTGTTGTAATAGGGGCAGACTTGTAATGTGCCGTCAGCTCCCATTGCTGCAGCCTCTTTGGTCATTTCAATAGCTTCTTCCGTGCTGTTGGAGCCGGTGCCGGCAATTACTTGGCATCGTCCTGCTGCGTATTCGATACACTTGCGAATGACCTCCATGTGTTCCTCGTGGGAGAGGGTGGGAGATTCACCCGTGGTGCCCACGGGGACAATACCATCCACTCCTCCGGAAATCTGTGCTTCCACCAGTGCGCGGAAGGCATCATAATCTACCTCGTTATTCTTGAAAGGGGTTACAATAGCGGTATAAAGACCCTGGTATTTCATAGCTCGGAGATATTTTATCACACCAAGCGGCAATGTCACGCCTTTTCTCGCTTGCAGACTTAGGGAAACAGAAAAGCCTGCTGCGCCAAAGCACAGCAGGCCAGAGGGGATTTTATGCGCAGCCCTTACACTTTTATTTTTTTCTGCGCGCACGTACACCTGCTGCCAGCGTATCGAGCATGCCCAGTGTGCCGTTCCAATCGATGCAGGCATCGGTAATGCTTACGCCATATTGAAGCTCCGGACCGCATTTCTGATTGCCGGAATGGATATTACTTTCAATCATGACAGAGCCGATGCTTTGACATCCGGCGGCTAATTGTTCTGCAATATCCAGAGCCACCGCAGGCTGGCGGGTCCAATCCTTGTGGCTGTTGCCGTGGGAGCAGTCTATCATGATGCGGTTGGAAATTCCGGCCTTTTGGAGCGCCTGCCAGGCTTTTTCAACATGCTCTGCTCCGTAATTCGGGCCATCGGCGGAGCCTCGGAGAATCAGGTGGCAGCCATCATTCCCCTTGGTGGAGACAATGGCGGAAACGCCTTGTTTGGTTACAGAAAGGAAGCAGTGCGGATGTTCTGCGGAGATGATGCCATCCACGGCAATTTGAATGCAGCCGCTTGTGCCGTTTTTGAAACCGATGGGCATGGAAAGCCCGCTGGCCAATTCCCGATGAACCTGACTTTCTGTTGTGCGTGCGCCAATGGCTCCCCAAGCTATGAGGTCGCACAAATACTGGGGGGTGATGACATCCAGAAATTCCGTGGCGGCCGGAATGCCCATTTCTGCAAGACTTACCAACAGCCCGCGAGCCATACGAAGCCCGGAGTTGATGTTGTAGGTCTCATTCATGAAGGGGTCGTTAATAAGTCCTTTCCAACCAACGGTGGTGCGGGGTTTCTCGAAGTACACACGCATGAAGAGAAGCAGGTCATCTGCGTATTTGCGGCGGGCTTCTGCTAAAAGTCCTGCATATTCAATGGCTGCTTCTGTATCGTGAATGGAGCAGGGACCCACCATGACCGCCAAACGATCGTCCTCTCCTTTGAGAATACGGCGGAATTCCTCGCGTGCCTCAAATACCATTTGGTTTGCGGCTCGACTCGCCGGAAAGTCCTCCATGAGAATGGCGGGGGAAATCAACGGACGAATATCCGTAATGCGGACGTCATCTGTAATGTAGTGATTCATTAATATGCTCGATTGAAAATTAGGCGTTCCGCTTTCAGAACGCCATGAAAAAGAAGATGTTAATTAAAACTTATTTGGGGTTTTTCCAGGAGTATACGTTATCCCCAAGCGCTTCCTCTGCCAGTTCTGCGGCTGCTGCGGCAGCTTTGCGGGAGCGTTTCCCTTTCGGTGTATCTTCATCAGAGGCTGCCGCGGCAACGGATGCCTTCCCGTCCTGATCCGGTCCGGTGCTGTAAACTAAGCAATTTTTGCCCCGAAGGCGTTTGGAGGTGAAGGGGTCTATGGCGCCCTGTTCTTCCTCGCAAAGGACAATGTAGAAGGGCTGTCCCCAGGGGTCGTAGAAGTTTACACCTTCGGAGGAATCAATGAAGAGGCCACCCATGGGCTGCTCCTGCTCATCGGAACGCAGGTAGGTATCGCGGGAGGAATTCAGGCGGGCATCGTCATCTTCCTCGCGGTTGGTCAACACCTTGATGAGTTTGGCGTCCTTTCCTTCAACCGTTTCGAGGTAAATCTGGTCTTTTCTATCGGGGGTGGCCTCATTCGGGTCGTAGGGGAGCATGCCGTTGTTATCCTGCTTAAATCGCTCGACACCGGTTACGATGTCTGTGCAGCTCTTTTTAGCAGCGGTACGGGCGGCATTTTCCTGAATGCTCATATAAGTGGGGTATGCAATACTTGCAAGCGTAGCAAGAATGGCAATCACGATGATGAGTTCGATGAGCGTGAATCCTTTGAAACGAGAACGGGAGAAGGTCGTTTTCATACGAGCCCATGCTAGCACACAGCGTGCGCGGGTGCAAGCAGAAAACAGGTACTGCCGCTTTTTATAAACTGTCAATGCGGGATTCTTGACTTAGCTGCAAGAGCAGTGTAGAATAATCCCATCAGCAGTTATGAGTGATTTACAGGACAGGCTTTTTAATGAGATTCTTCAGGCTCGGCAGAGGGTATATGCTGTGGGTACACCAACGCCGTTACAGCAGATAAATATACCCGGTGTTCAGGCCGTGGTGTTTGCGAAGAGAGAAGATTTAGGGCCCATTAAGGCGTACAAGTGGCGTGGGGCTTATAATTGCATGGCAAAGCTGAGTCCGGAGCAGCGAGCCGGCGGCGTGGTAGCAGCCAGTGCCGGTAACCATGGACAAGGTGTGGCGTTAGCTGCGGCAAAACTTGGTTGTAAGGCGCATATCTTCATGCCGCGTTCTACCCCGGAGGTGAAACAGAATGCCGTACGTATGCACGGTGGGGCTCATGTGGAAATTGTACTGACCGGGGACTCGTACGATGCCGCCTCCCGCGCAGCTCATGAGTTTGCAGAGAAGAATCATCTTACCTTTGTACACCCCTACGATGATTTGAATACCATGGGGGGACAGGGTACTTTGGCCGATGAGGTGGTGATGAGCGGACAAGGACCTTTCGACCGCGTTTATTTGCAGATTGGTGGTGGAGGTTTGGCGGCGGCCTGTGCGTGCTGGTTCCGTAAATTCTGGCCGGGTTGTCACTGTGTCGGTGTGGAAGGTACGCACCAGGCATCCATGAAATTAGCTGTGGAGACGGGCTCTCGCGGAATTCTTCCTTATGTGGATGTGTTCTGCGATGGCACGGCGGTGCGCCAAGCCGGTGAACAGACCTTTGCGCTTTGCCGGGAAGTTTTGGATAGTTTTGTAACGGTATCCAATGATGAGGTGTGCAGAGCTATACGATCGCTTTGGAACGGATTGCGTGTGATTACCGAGCCTTCCGGGGCTATGGGCTTAGCTGCTTTGTTGCAGGATTGGGAAAATGGGCGTATTCGCCCCGGGGAGAAGTGCCTTGTAGTGCTTTCCGGGGCCAACATGGATTTTGCCCAGATGGGGGTGGTGGCGGCTCGAGCCGGTGTGCAGGAAAGTAATCGGCGTGAGCGCTATCTCCAAATCCCCATGGAGATGAAACGCGGCCAGATTCTTAAGTACTTACAGAACATCCCCGAGGGTATTCTTCTTACGGATGTGCAATATGGGCGTGTGGCTGGGGATATCCAGCATCCTGTGTTTGGCGTGTTAGGTACGGAGGAGCAGTTTTCTATTATAGATAAGGCGCTGGAAGCAAAGGGTTTGCAAGCTAAGGATGTGAGCCGCGATGCCGATGTTCGTTTCCGTATGATTTCTTACGATAGGGAGCGATTAATGCATCCGGTGTTCTTTGAGATTGAATTCCCGGAACGTCCGGGTGCATTCTCCGAGTTTATGCTCACTGTGGGTAAATATGCCAATTTGTGCTATTTCAATTATCGATACTCCGGGGAGCATGTGGGGCGAGCCCTTGTGGGATTGGAATTTGATTCCGTGGAAGACCGCAATGCTTGCCGCAAAGAAGCTGCTGCTTTGCTTGGGACAACGGTTCAAGGTATTCACGAATTACCGGATTCCGTGCGTCACCGAGTGTTGGATCGCATGTCTCCCTCTTCCGTATGTTAATTCTTGCTTCCCAATCCCCGCGCCGCCGCGAATTATTGGCTCGGGAAGGTGTGCGGTTTGAGGTAGTGGTGCGCGAAACGGAGGAAGAACACGATGCCGGTCTGCCTCCGGCGGTACTCTGCGCACGAAATGCCGCCGCAAAAGCAGAAGCTGTGGCGGCAGAGTTTCCGCAGGATACCGTTATCGGAGCGGATACTCTTGTCTTCCTCGATGGCGTACCACTGGGCAAACCCGCCGATGAGGCGGAGGCTGTGCGCATGCTAATGCGTTTGCAGGGGCGTATCCATTCTGTTTGTACAGCTGTGGCGGTTATTTTGCCCGGAGGAGAACGCCGGGATTTTTCCGAAACAACTTATGTTCGTTTTCGCTCGCTTAGCGAAGCGGAGGTGCTGCACTATTTATCGTTGGTGCATGTACTGGATAAGGCGGGTGCATATGCCATTCAGGAACATGGGCATCTCTTGGTGGAGAAAGTGGAGGGGGATGTGGATAATGTCATCGGTCTGCCGGTGAAGCGGCTGCTGCAGGAGCTTGCCGGAGTTTAGCGTTTGCCGTATCGCCGCTCTCGGCGGGCATATTCTTCGAGAGCCTGCTCAAACTCGGCGGCTCCGAAATCCGGCCACAGTACATCTGTGACGTAGATTTCCGCATAGCTAATCTGCCAGAGGAGATAGTTGGAAATTCTCAATTCGCCGGAGGTGCGGATGAGTAAATCCGGATCGGGCATACCAACAGTGTAAAGGTGTTGGGCCAGCAACTCCGGGGTAATATCCGCCGGTTCCAGAGAGCCGTCCTTTACTTGGTTTGCAAGTTGGCGTGCCGCGTGTGTAATTTCCTGACGGGAGCCATAAGAAAGAGCCAGTACAACATTGACGCCAGTATTGTTTTTCGTTGCCTCAATGTTTTGTTGCAGAAGATTGCGGCATTTTTCCGGAAGCATGTAAAGTTCTCCGATAGCATATAGCCGCACGTTTTTTTTCTGCATTTCCGGGAGCCGCTCCACCAAGTATTTTTCCAGCATGCCCATGAGCGCTGATACTTCCATCCGCGAGCGCCCCCAATTTTCTGTGGAAAAGGCATAGAGCGTGAGCCACTTTATGCCTTTTTCCAAACAGAAATCAATGGCTGCCTGTACGCTGCGACCGCCCTCCTCGTGTCCTTTTGCTCGGAGAATGCCTTTTTGTCTGGCCCAGCGCCCATTGCCATCCATAATGATGGCCACATGAT
>CAYSYD010000079.1:0-10259 GCA_964435145.1 uncultured Akkermansia sp. | reverse complement strand
GACGACCCACGCATTACGAATGCGTTGCTCTACCCCTGAGCTACAGCGGCGATGCGGTGTGCGGGCAGAGTTAACCACACTTTGCCCGATTATGCAAGCAAAATTTCGTTTTTTTGCATTTTACGGAACATTTTTCCATCCTCACCCCCGCCGCCATAAAAAACAAGCAAAAAACATCTTTAGCCCCTCGCCCCTTGCCGTTGCCCTCATAAATAGTGAAATAAGCCACGCCGTCCGGCTTGATTGCCTTGGATACCTGATGCACTACATTATCGCGGACTTCAGACTCCTTAATGACGTTCAGAACATTGGAGCAAGTGGCGGTATCTCCTTGCAGTTCCTTACTCTGCAACTGCGCCAGAATATACGCATTCTCATTACTGGTGCGACCATACGGCTCATAAATATAGCTGGTCACACCCTTATCCGCCAATGCCTGCGTAAGCGTATCATACTTACCTCCATCGATATCGATATTAACAGTCCCCTCGCGCCATCCTCCTATCTTATCCACCATACCATAAACCGCAGGTGGCCGATTACTGTTAATGCTCGTATCACGGCTGGGAAACTCCTATTTCAGCAGATTTTGCTTGACTTCGCCCCCCGGTTTCCGGCACCATAACCTCACCAGAGGGAACCGATTTAGGCGTGCTTGCAGGTGCGAGTCCTGCTCTCTGAATAAGAAATCGCCTCGGCATTCAGGTAACCGGCATCCTGCGCAAGCTCATTTCTGCGGGCAGCACATACCGCGCCACAAAATCCATAAACTCATCATCCACCTCTGCCTTTTTGGGGTTAGGATGCGTTTGACTTCGTGGTATGTTTTTCTTTTTTAGGGAAGCCGGTGAGGTTGACCTCCGTAAAAAGGGGAGAAAAACGAATTCAGGCTTGAAAAACAGGCGGGATGGTATACAATAGGGGGCGCTATGACATACGAAGTTTTCGATACTAAAGAAGCCGCAGCCAAGACGCTTGCCGCTGAAGTTGCCGAGCTTATCCGCAGCCGCGCTGCAGAGGGTAAGGGTGTGGTGCTGGGTCTGGCCACGGGTGCTACTCCTCTTCCCTTCTACGCTGAGCTTATCCGCCTGCACAAGGAGGAGGGGCTTTCCTTTAAGAATGTGACGACGTTCAATCTGGACGAGTATACCGGGCTGCCGCACGAGCATGTGGAGTCCTACTGGTACTTCATGCACACGAACCTTTTCAACCACATCGATATTCCCGCCGAGAATATTAACCTGCCCTGCGGTACGCTGGCTCCGGAGGAGATTCCTGCCCATTGCCAGGCTTACGAGGACAAGATTAAGGCCTGCGGTGGTCTGGATCTCCAGATTCTCGGTATTGGCCGTACGGGGCACATTGGTTTCAATGAGCCGGGTTCCGATGATACCACTATTACCCGCCAGGTGACTCTGGATGATTTGACCAAGACGGATGCAGCCCCCGCTTTCGGTGGGTTCGACAATGTGCCCAAGACGGCTATTACCATGGGTGTGGCCACTATTATGGGTGCTAAGAAGGTGCGCCTGATGGCTTGGGGTGATAAGAAGGCTTCCATTGTGAAGAAGGCTATTCAGGGGCCTGTGACGATTGATGTGGCAGCCTCTTACCTGCAGAAGCATGCCGATGCCAAGTATTTCTTGGATGCTCCGGCTGCTGCCGAGCTGTAAAGCCCCTGCCGGGTTCTAAATCTATCGGGAGCCGGGGGATTATTTCCCCGGTTCCCTGTTTTTTTGCCGGAGCCGGATGCATTTGTACGTTCATATTCCTTTTTGCCACCGTGTTTGCCCCTATTGTGCTTTTTACAAGCATACGCCGGGGCGTACGGATATGCGTGCTTTTGTATCAGGTATTGCAAGGGAGGCACAGCTGCGGCTGCCGCAGGGGTATGCGCCGCGTACTATCTATTTTGGCGGGGGGACGCCAAGTATGCTTTCGCCCACGCACTTGCAGCTGCTTATCGAAGGTTTGCGGGAGACTGTGGATTTTTCCCGGGTGCAGGAGTGGAGTTTTGAGACGAATCCGGCAACGTTTACTGCGCGCAAGGTGGCGCACTGGCGGGAGCTGGGCATTACGCGTGTTTCCCTAGGGGCGCAGAGTTTTGAGCCGGGGCTTCTGCGGCTGCTGGGGCGGGAGCATCGGGCGGAGGATATCGCCCGCAGTGTTTCTCTGCTGCGGGCGGAGGGGATTCCGCAGGTAAATGTGGATTTGATGTTTTCTCTGCCCGGGCAGAGTGTGGCTCAATGGAGGCATAGTTTGGAATGCGCTTTAGCACTGGAACCGGACCACATTTCCACTTACAATTTGAGTTACGAGGAGGATACGCCTTTTTTCCGGAAGTATGGGGCAAAGGCGGGGGATGAGGAGACGGATGTGGCGATGTTTACGCTGGCAGATGATTTGCTGACGACTGCCGGGTTCCGCCATTATGAGATTTCTAATTATGCCCGCCCGGGGTGCCGTTCTCTGCATAATTTGGCCTGCTGGCATGGGGAGGATTATTGCGGGCTTGGGCCGGGGGCCACGGGTACCATGGGGGGGGTACGCTACACGAATGCTTACGATACGCAGGCTTATTCCGCCGCATTGCAGGCAGGTGCGCTGCCGCCGGGAGATGCGGAGATTCTGGCACCGGATACTCGGCGCACGGAGTTGCTGGGGCTTATGCTCCGTACGGATGAGGGCTTACCGGCCGATTTTCTGCGCCCGCAGGATGCGCCATTTGTCCGCATGCTGTTGGAGGAGGGTTTGGCCGTGCAGGCTGCGGCGGAGGCCCCCCTGCTTCTCACGCGAGCGGGACGCTTGGTGGCGGATGAGGTTGCGGTGGGGTTAATGTAGTTTTTTGCCCGGGGTGCGCCCGCCCCGAAGGAGGTTGATTTTATCCCGCAGTACGGCTGCTACTTCGAAATCCAAGCGGGAGGCGGCCTCGCGCATTTCTTTCTCCAGGCGGGCAATGGCGGTGGCTGTGTCCTCCGCATCGTCCTCCGCCGCCATCAGCACGGTATCCTCGTCCTCCAATTCCTCATCCGGGGTGTAGAGGCGCAGGGTGCTTTGGTCCGCGCGAGCCACGGTGTGCGGGGTGATGCCGTGTGCCTCGTTATAGGCTTGCTGGATGGCACGGCGGCGGTCGCTCTCTTCCACTAAGCGGCGGATGGATTCCGTTACCACATCGCAGAACAGGACGCACTCTCCATGCACATGACGAGCCGCGCGCCCGGCGGTTTGCACAAGGCTTGTTTCGTTTCTCAAGAAGCCTTCTTTATCCGCATCCAAGATGCAGACGAGGGATACTTCCGGCAGGTCCAATCCCTCGCGCAGGAGGTTGATGCCCACCAGAATATCCACCTGCCCGGAGCGTAATTTGCGAAGGATTTCCACTCGTTCTATGGCATCCACATCTGCATGGATGTACTCTACCTGCAGGCCTACGTTTCGCAGGTAGTCGGTCAAATCCTCGGCGGTGCGTTTGGTGAGGGTGGTAACCAGGACGCGTTCCCGCACGGAGACGCGCTGGCGGCACAGTTCGATGGTTTTATCAATCTGCCCTTCCAGCGGGAGCAGGGTAATTTGCGGTTCCAGCAGGCCAGTGGGGCGGATGAGCTGTTCTACAATGAGTGGGGTGGATAAGCCTGCGGGGCGGAAGTTTTCCACCGGTGCGGAGGAGGGATGAGGCGGCACGCGCAGCTCCGACAGGTGGTGAAAGAATACTCCCCGGAAGCCTTCCGGTGCTTGGGTAATGGCTTGGCTGGCTTCCCGGCTGCGGGCATGGGTGTTGCCCCGGCGTGCTTTTAGCACCGGTATGTAATTTTTGTTGCCGGATACGCAGTTTACGTATTCGAAGGGGCCCGGGGTGGCACTCACATAAAGTAGCTGTGCCTGGCGGTTCATGAATTCATCGAAGCGCAGGGGGCGGTTATCCAAGGCGGAGGGGAGGCGGAATCCGTGGTCGATGAGTACTTGTTTGCGGGAGCGGTCCCCCTCGTACATGCCGCCAATCTGGGGCACTGTGGCATGGGATTCATCTATAATCGTGAGGTGGTTTGCCGGGAAATAGTCTTGGAGCGTGGAGGGTGTGGAGCCCGGGGCGCGGCCGGCCAGATGGCGGGAATAGTTTTCGATACCTTTGCAAAAGCCAATCTCATTAATCAGTTCCAAATCGTATTCTGTGCGCATTTTGAGGCGTTGCGCCTCGATGAGTTTGTTCTGCTGTTCGAACCAAGCCAGGCGCTCCGCTAATTCCTGCCGGATGGATTGTATGGCAGGCAGGCGTTTTTCCGGGGAGGAGACGTACTGCTTTACTGGGAAGAAGAGGTAGCTGTTGAGGCGTTCCCGCACGCGCCCGGTGGCAGCATCTATCAGGGAGATGGCATCTATCTCGTCCCCAAAGAATTCCACGCGAATCGCCTCGCCATCGCTCTGGGCGGGGTATACCTCCACCACATCTCCGCGCACGCGAAAACGCCCGCGTTGGAAATCGTAATCCTGCCGTTCAAACAGCAGCTCTGCCAGACATGCCAGCATGGCATCCCGATCCATCTCCTGCCCCACATGCAGGGAAAGCGTCAGATTCCGGTAGTCCTCCGGGGCTCCTAAGCCGTATATGCAGGATACGCTCGCCACCACAATCACATCCCGCCGCAGCAGCAGGGAACGCATGGCATTCAGGCACAGGCGGTCGATTTCCTCATTAATGGCGCTATCCTTTTCAATATATGTATCCGTGCTGGCTATGTATGCCTCCGGCTGGTAATAATCGAAGTAGGAGACAAAATACTCCACCGCATTATGCGGGAAGAAGCGTTTCAGCTCAGAATAGAGCTGCGCCGCCAGCGTTTTATTGTGGGAAAGCACCAGCACCGGCCTATCCTGCGCAGCAATGATATTGGCCATGGTAAAGGTTTTGCCGGACCCCGTTACGCCCAGCAGGCATTGGTGCCTGTTCCCCGCCTGCAAGGATTTGAGGAGTTTGGCAATAGCCTGCTCCTGATCCCCCGAGGGGCGGTAATCCGTAACGAGTTGAAAGAGTGACATGGAAGAATCCTGCGGCTTGACATGCTGGGGGGACTGCGGCATCATACCCACCGCAGCGCATATGTACATCCCCACTCAAGAAGAACGATACAGCAAAGTGGCACGGTTGACACTCCTTCTGTGCGTCATTATCCCCAGCGGCATTGTGGCATGGCTGGCGGATGTGGGGGATTTGCTCTCCTGCCTGTGTGCTTTCCTGTGGCCCATCGCCCTGCCCTTAGACTATGCCGGGTTTAACCAAGTGGCGGCGCTCTGCCTCTCGGCTTTGGTGCAGGGTATTGCCTTTTTCGCTTTGGCTGCCACGCGCAGGCTAAGCGCCAAGACTAAGCTGACCATTGCCATTACATGGGGTATGCTCTTCGCCTTACTGCTGCGCATTCTCATCGCCTACACCGTGTGGCAAAGTGTGCTGAATGCCCCCGCTAGTTAAGCCAGGCACTCGCGTAGTCCCACAAGTCCACACCGAAGCCGATTTTTAATACGAGGCAAAGCACACAAAGCAGCAGCAACACGCCCACCAGCAAGCGCAGCACCTTTGCCACCACCCAAATAGCCACCAGCAATACCAAAAGCCCCAGAGCTACATACACGGTGGTATCCGCCCCCTCCCCGCATGAAAAATTCCACTCCGGCATAAACTCTGCCCACCGGGAGATTATTTCAGAAAAAGCCATCCACATTCCGGCGGGTAAAATAGCACATAAGTGGTTCTTTGGCAAGTCTTTTCCGCCATAATGGCCACAAGCCGCACACGCCGATACAGCAAATGAAATTCCTGCCACATTCATTTGCCGCTTGCCAAAGTAGATACAACATGGTATATGTATTGAGTCAATAGACTCTATCGCCATGAAATTACCTGTTATCAAGAAAAACCGCAAGGGTGGTTTCACCCTCATTGAGCTGATGGTGGTAATCGCCATTTTGGCAGCTCTTGCCTCCATCGGTTATGGTCCTATCATCGACCATATGAACGATGGTGACCGCCAGAAAGCCAGCTCCAACCTCAAATCCCTGCACACCATCCTGCAGCAGTTCAAAACGGATAATGGCAGCTACCCCTGCGATGCCACCGCCGACCGCCTGATGGAAGATAAGCCCGATTACAACTTCGGTGAGCTGAAGGGTGACAGTGCTAATGCCTATTTCCGTCAGGTATACTACACCTCTTCCAACGTGTCCGAAAAGCCCTTCTTTGCTAAGATTAACAGCAATGGTCTTACCATCAGCGCAGAGGGCGATGAGAAGCTCGCTAATGGTGCAGCCCTTTCCCGCGGTGAGAACGCCATGGCCTATGTGGTGCGTAAAAACAGCGAGGATCCCACCATCAAGGATGGTGTCACCAAGTCCAACGCCCCTCTGGCACTCTGCGGTGTATACCCCTCCCGCAGCCCCTATGCCGGCACGGATGTGAAGTTCGATAACTCCTCCTTCCGCGGCCACGTATTCGTGCTTTCCTGCGATGGCTCCGTAAAGGATTTGGAGAAGGAGATTGAGGAAGACGAAAACGATGATACCAAGGCCAACCTTGCCAACGGGAAGAACCTCTTCCCCGAGACCAAGAAGGGCCGCTCCACGGCAGACCAGTACATGGTGCTTAGCCCGGAGATGTAATCCGCTTCCCGCATCATCTGTAAACAACGAACCGCGCTTCCTTCAGGAAGCGCGGTTTTTGTTTCTAAGAAGAGAGCGGCAAGAATGATACAGCGTTATAACTCTGCACAACCGCACAGCTCAGCCAAGCGGCAAACAACCTCCTCAATCACATTAGCCGGGCAGGAAGCACCGGCCGTAATACCCACCTGTATTTCCCGCTCACACCGCCGGAACACCTCCGGCAAAGACTGCACCACCTCGCATTTCTGCTGCACATCGAAGCAGCGGATATCCTCCACCGCACGGAGACAATCCGCCGAGGAGACAAAGAAAGTGGGCACTTTACGGGAAGCAATGTGGGCTAAATGCGTGGTATTGGAGCTGTTATACCCGCCAATCACAAACATGGCATCCAGCGGTTTCTCCAGCAGGGCAAACAAGGCATTTTGCCTATCCTGCGTGGCACCGCAAATGGTATCGAACACATGGAATGAGGCATCCGAGCCATCCCGCTGAATAATGGCAGAGCGCAGCATGGATTGAATGCGTGCCGTCTCCTCCTTCAGCATGGTAGTCTGATTAGCAATACCGATTCGCTGCAAATGCAACTCCGGGTCGAACCCCGGGGAGCAGCAATCCGCAAAATGTTCCATAAAGGCGGCACGATCCCGTTTGCCGGAAATGTAGTCGGCCACCATACGAGCCTCCTTCTCATCGTACACCATCAGGAAATGCCCGCAATTATCCGCCCCACGGGAATGGGAAGCCGTTGCCTGACTTTCCTCGTGGCGTGCCTTGCCATGGATAATACTCGTTACCCCGGCTGCCGCATAATTCTTTACACGTTGCCACACTTTAATCACATTACCGCAAGTGCTATCCACCAGATGCACGCCTTTTTCCTCCAACAAGCGGCGCATAGGCACAGGCACCCCGAATGCGGGCATAATAACCACATCCTCCTCAGTTAACCCGGCATAGAGGGCATCCTCCATCCGCCATGGTAAATGCCGCAAGCCCAGAGCATCCAAACGGGCATTTACTTCCGGGTTATGGATAATCTCGCCAATGAGCCAAATACGGCGTCCGGCGAAGAGGCGGCATGTGGCATAAGCTATTTCGATGGCACGTTTCACACCATCGCAAAAGCCGAAAGCCTCCGCCAGATGCAGGCGCATTCCCGGCAGCTCCAACTGGTTTCCGTTGGCACGAATGCACTCCACCAGCTCGCTGTTGTAGCGGGCAATATCCTGCGAGACCAGCGCCATCACCTCCGGGCGGCGCACATTAACGGGTTTCCTCGGGGGGGGTGCCATCAGGATTTAATGTTAAGAGCCTCGTAGGCCAGCATTTGGCAGCCTTTCAAATCCATCTTGCCGGTGGGAAGAGCGGGAATAGCCTCCACGGGGATAATTTCTCGCGGAGCCCAAAGGCGCGGTATGCCCTGCTCCACCAAGTGAGTCTTAATCTCCTCCAGCACGGCAGAAAGCTGCCCCTGATGCACGGCAGAAAGCAGCACAAGAGCCTCCCCCTTAGCTTCATCCGGCACGCCCATCACCGCCACGGCACGCCCCGTGAATCCCGGCGGCAGCTCCACAAACCCCTCGATAGCATTTTCCACCACCTCGTGGGGCACCATTTCGCCGCCAATCTTAGAGAAGCGGGAGCGGCGGCCACCCAGTTTCAGGAAGCCATTGAGATCCACACTGCCCAAATCCCCCGTTTTGAACCAGCCATCCCGGAAAATGCCCTCGTTGAGGTCCTCGCGGCCGATGTAGCCCTTGAACACATTGACCCCTTTGAGCCAAATCATCCCCTGCTCCGACAAAGGCAAAGAGCAAGTCTCATCATCCGGGTCCGTAATGCGCACAGCCAAACCGGGCAGCACCTGACCGATGGTACCGAACTCTTGGGAGGGAACAAAGTACGGCTGCTCCTCCGTGGGGCCTTTTTGCTCCAAATTCACACCCACAATGGGGGTTGTTTCCGTAAGGCCGTACCCCTCCAGCAAGCACACATTGCATTTCTCGCGGAACTCATCGTACAGCACCTTCTGCATCTTCTCCGCCCCTACCACGAAATACTTTACACTATCGTACGTATGGGCACCGGCGCGGCGCAGCATACTGCGCGCAAAAGTGGGCGTAGAAACGGCAATGGCGCACTTGTGCTTCTCAATCAGCTCATTCAGATTCTTCGCATCCAGCGGGGAGGGGTACGTCACCATCGAGAAACCATACACCAACGGCAGGAAAGTGGTCACCGTCAACCCGAAACTATGGAAAATGGGCAAAGAACAAAGAATGGGGCTGCCCACAGGCACCCATGCGCGGCAAAGCAGCTGCGCCATATTCGCCGTCAGCATGCGGTGAGTAAGGCTCACCCCCTTAGGCTCCCCGGAAGAACCGGAAGTAAACAGCAAAGCAGCCTCATCATCCCCACAGCGCTTATCCAAATCAAACGTCTTGGCCACCAGCGGCATGGGTGCCACCTTGGCAAAAGCCACCCAAGACGCAATGCGGGGCATACCCAGCGCCTTCAGCGTCTTATCCAAATGGATAATGGCATCCCCCTTAGGCCAGGGGAACTGGGGCAGCTTGCTCATAAAAGCCCGGGCGGAAACAAAATGTTTCAAGCCACTTTGGCGCACAATACTTTCGAACGCGGAATCGGAGGAAGTGTAGTTAATATTTACCGGCACAATACCGGCCAGCAAGCAAGCCAAATTTGCAATAGTACCCCCCTTCCCCGGAGGCAGCAAAATACCCAAGCGGGGCTCCTTCACATTCTTCTTCAACCAACGGGAAAGAGCCATAGCCACCCCCAGCATCTTGCCATACGGCAAGCGGGAACCATCCAAACCATCCACCAACTCCACATTCGGATTCTTGCGAATCCCCTCCACCACAAGGCGCGCCAGCGATTTACCCCAGAGCGGATTAGCCGTATAATGCGGCTCCCCGGCCTCCATCCACGCCTCCAGCAAACGCTCGCCCGTTTGCGGGCCGGGCTGCAACTTAGGGCGAATATCCACCACCGCCCAATCATAATCCTTCTGCGTGGTGAACGCCCTCCACACATCCTGCCGGTACATACCGACCCACACCGGCACCGGGGCAATGTGCAAAGCACCCAGCTGCATCATGAATGGTTTTGGGACATCGGAAATGCAGCCCATAATGCTATTGGGGCGCCCCGGAACAAAAATCACGTCCAACCCTTCCTGCATAAGGGTAAGCAACTTCTCACGCAAATCACGGCTGTTACTCTTGCGGAAGTTAAAACGCAGCACCTTACAGCCGGAGCCCTCAATATAAGCCATTACATCCGCTGCAGGGAGCAGAACCTCCTCCACTATAAAGGCCACATTCTCCTTCCCGCCCAGAGCCTTTACCAAAGCGGTCAGCGTGGCTGCATCCATACGGTTGGGAATGTAAAAAGAAGGCTGTGGCGTGCGATTCTCGTCACCATAAATGCGTACTGTTGCCATGCAAACTATTCTAGCATATTCTAGAGTATTGTCAACCTTCCAAGGAAAAGAATCCCCCCTACTCCGGCCACTTTTCAAAAAAAGGTGAATTGCAAGTTCAAATGCAACACTTTTTGAAAAAAATGCACTCTTAGTGCTT
>CAYSYD010000078.1:0-10262 GCA_964435145.1 uncultured Akkermansia sp. | reverse complement strand
AAGGAAATGGCTTTACAATATGCACAGGCGGGCGTGAAATTCATCCTAGTGACCCCACCCACCAATCCACAATATCTTCGTCATTATTCAACTACCTGCGATAGTATATACAAATTCTATAGAGAGTTGGCAGGTTTGCATCCTAATATCGTTTATCTAGATTACACAGAACTTGCTCGCCGAGAGTTGTTTTTCGATCGTGCTCATCTAAATAACTCAGGACGTACGATGTTAACGACGCGCTTAGCTGAGGATTTGAATTATTTGCTAATCAAATAGCATCTGTGGTGTTTTATTCTTTCTTTATCATCCCCAAAAAGAGGCGAACTACGAGATCGGGGTGAAGAGGAGGACGCAGGATTGGTGGGGGCGGTTCCAGCGGAGGGGGAGGCCGCTGTGCATGAGGGTGTCTCCGCCGAGGGTGTGGTGGTGCAGGGGGCAGTGGTGCCCGGTGGTGTCCGGGAGGAGTTCTTCGATGTGGTAGCGGCGTGTGGTTTGCAGTCCGCGCAGGGGGATGCGGGTGTGCTGGTCTGTGTAGGGGCGTTGGGTGGTGTAGGCGAGGAGGAGTGCTTGCTCTCCATCGGTGTAGAGGAGGGCGGCATCCGGGCCGTCGTAGGGGGAGATGAGGCGGTAGAGGTCTCCGAGTTGGGTGATGGGGCGGAGGCGGTGTGCGAGGGCGATGCGGGTGCGGTATTCTTCCTGTTCCTGCGGGGAGAGGGTGCGGGGGTCGAGTTCCAGGCCGAGGCGGCCTGCAAGGGCAACGTCGAAGCGGAATTTAGTGGTGGTGTGGCGGCCTGTGTAGAGGTTGGGGCTGGCGGTGACGTGGCAGCCGATGGTGTTTGCGGGGAGGAAGTGGGAGGCGGCCCATTGCATGCGGAGGCGGTCGTGTGGGTCTGTGTTATCGCTGAGCCAGAATTCTTCGTGGAGGGAGGCGGCGGCGGCATCGATGCGGCCGCCGCCGGCGGAGCAGCCTTGGAAGGTGATGTGGGGGTGCTGCCGGCGGAGTTGGCGGAGTTGGTGGTAGTAGGCTTGGATGTAGTCGAAGTAGAGGTTGCCTTGGTGTTCTGCGGGGCGAGCGGCGGAGGCGGGGTCTGTTATTTTGCGGTTGCAGTCCCATTTGATGTAGGAGATGCCGGGGTTTTGCCGCAGGAGGTGGTGAATGGGGGCGGCAATGGGGGTGGAGGTGGCATCCAATACGAGTTGGTGGCGTTCTTGGCGGGGGTGTATGCCGGGGAGGCGGAGGGCGGTTTGCGGGTGCTGAGTGTAGAGGATGCTGGCGGGGGAGACCATTTCCGGTTCTACCCAGAGGCCGAAGTCGATGCCGCAGTGGCGGGCGTGTTCGATGAGGGGGGTGAGGCCGTGGGGGAGTTTATGGGGTGCGGGGGTCCAATCGCCAAGGGAGGTGGTATCGTCGTCTCTGTGGGCAAACCAGCCGTCGTCCAGTACGAAGAGTTCTGCGCCGAGTTGTGCGGTGGCGGAGATGATGTGTTTGAGGGAGGGTTCGTCCATTTGGAAGTGGACGCCTTCCCAGCTGTTGAGGAGGGTGCGGCGAGTTTCTTCACCGCGCGGGATGATGCGGCGGCGGAGGTGCCTGTGGAGGCAGCGGCTGGCATGGCCGCGGCCCTGTGTGCTGAGGGTGAGGATGGCGGCGGGGAGTTCGAGGCTGCTGCCGGGGAGGAGTAGGTAGGGGCTGTGGGGGAAGTGGTGCCCCATGTGGAGTTGCAGGTGGCCGTATATGCTTCGTTTGAATTGGAGGTGGTAGTTACCGCTCCAGGCAAGGAGGCCGAGCAGGCAGGTGCCGCTTTCTTCCTGCACGGGTTCCTGACCCAGTTCCAGGAGGAAGCCGGGGAGGCCTTCCTGCGCGGTTTTAATGCCTGTGGTGGAGGAGAGGGTGATGGTGCTGCCGGGGGCTATGGGCTGGCGGTGCAGGTAGTGTTCTCCGGCCCAGGAGCCTCGGAAGGTGAGGAGGTGGTAGTTCTGCGCGCGGAGGGAGAGGGCGGCACTGGCGGCTTGCAGCAGGGTGATGGGGTGTTCCAGGGTGTTGTGCAGGGTGGTTTGGAGGGTGTAGGTGTCCTCCTCCGGGGCGGCGGTAAGGTGGCAGTGGGCGCGGAGGCCGGGCCAGCGGGGGTCCTCCAGTATTGCGAGGAGGCTATGCTCGGATTCGTGGCGGAGGGGGTGGAGGAGGCGCGGGTTCCAGGCGGTGGTGCCATCCGGCAGGCGCAGGTGCAGGGCGTATTCTTCGCTGCGGTTTTCCGGGGTGCCCAGGGCATCGAAGTCTGTGGGGAGGAGGGGGTATTCGCAGGGAGGCTCGGTGTAGGCATCGTCCGGGTGGCGGAGGCGTGCGCCAAGGTAGGAGAGGAGGAGTTTTCCTTGTTCGGAGCAGCGGAGGCTCAGCTGTGTGTGCCGGGTGAGGAGGTGGGGCATGGCGTGTTCCTAGAGGGGGTGTTCCGCGATGTGGACTTGTGTGCCGATGCGGACGAGGGGGAAGAGGGTGCAGGCATCCTGCGGGGAGAGGCGGATGCAGCCGTGGGATACGGGGGTGCCGAGGCGGGCGGTATCTGCTGTGCCGTGGATGTAGATGTAGCGTGCGCGGGTGTTGGCGTTGTGCGGTTCTAGGCCGTGCAGGCAGAGGATGCGGGCAAGGATGGCATCTTCCCCCCGTGCGGCGGCGGGGTACAGCCCCACGGGGAGTCGACCGCGAAAGACGGTGTGCGGGGGGGCGTTTTCGCCGTGTTTGCTGCAAATGGAGAAGTGGCCCAAGGGGGTGCGGCCGCTGCCTTCTTCGCTGCCGGTGCCGGCGGCGCCTGTGGAGCAGGGGAAGCGGTGCAGGAGTTTGCCGCCGGGTTGCCGGTGTACTTCCAGCTGCTGGGTGGCAATGCAGATGCGAAGGAGGATGCCTTGCATGCGGGGGTTATGCCGTGGTGGTGATGACTTGGGCAATGCTTTGTGCCGCATCCGGGCGGGAGAGGGTGCGCATGGCTTCCTCCATGCTGCGGCGGGCGGCGAGGTCCAGTACGGTGTGGTGGACAAAGTGGTGTACTTTTTCCGTGGAGAGGTCCGCTTGCCGGTGCATAATGGCGGCTCCGCAGGTGGTGAAGGCGCGGGCGTTGTGGCTCTGGTGGTCGTCCGCCGCAAAGGGGTAGGGGATGAGGAGGGTGGCTTTGCCGATGAGGGAAAGCTCTGTGAGGGTGGAGGCGCCGGCGCGGGCGATGACGCCATCCGCAGCGGCATAGGCGGCTGCCATATCGGCGCAAAAGCCCAGTACGGTGATGTTTTCTGCGCCGGCGGCGAGTTCCTGCACGCGGGGGAAGTCCTGCTTGCCGGCGATGACGAGGTAATGGACGGTGGGGTCCGCCTTGGCGGCATCGATGAGGAGGGAGTTGAGGTTGCGCGCGCCTTGGGAGCCGCCGGTGACGAGGATGAGGGGGGTATCCTGCGGGAGGTTGAGGCGTGCGCGGGCTTCCTGCGGGGTGGGCAGGTGGCGGAGTTCTTCGCGCACGGGGGTGCCGGTAAGTTCGCAGCGTATGCCGGGGAAGTAGGGTATGGCTTCCTTAAGGCCAACCAGCACGCAGGTACACCAGCGGGCAGTGGTGCGGTTTGCTTTGCCGGGCAGGGCGTTGGAATCATGCACATAGGTGCAGAGGCCCATATCGTACCCGGCTTTAACGGGGGGCAGGCTGGTAAAACCGCCCATGCCCAGTACCACATCCGCCTGCTCTTGGCGGATGATGGCGCGGCAGCGGCGGTATGTGCAGAAGAGTTGCCAGAGGAAGCGCGGCATGCGCAGGGAGAAGGTGGGCGGCTTGGCAATGGCGGGTACGGTGTGGAATTTGAGGTCGCCGTATTTGCGGGAGGCTTCGGCATCCACCTCTTTGCGGGAGATGAGCAGCACGGGGTGGTGCCCCATGCTGCGGAGCTGCTGTGCCACGGCAATGCCGGGGAAGAGGTGGCCGCCTGTACCGCCGCAGGCGATGATGATGTTCATGGGTTGAGAGGAGGGGGCAGAGTTCATGGTTGGATGGAGTCCTGCAATCTGCGGGTGGGCCAGTAATTCGGGCGGATGATGGGGGCATGCCTTTGGATGCTGGTTAGCACGCCAATGGAGGCAATGGTGAAGATGAGGTTTGTGCCGCCGTAGCTGATGAAGGGTAGCGGCAAGCCTGTGTTGGGCAGCAGGCTGGTGACGACCATCATGTTGAGTGCGGCCGGCCAGAAGATGATGCAGGTGGCACCGGTGGCCAGCAGGCGGCCGAAGGTGTCCTGCGTTTGCAGGGCAAGGCTAATGCCGGCGATGGTGAGGATGGTGAAGAGCATTAGCACGGCCACGGCACCGAGGAAGCCCCATTCCTCGCCGATTTCCGCATAGATGAAATCGGTGTGGGCATAGGGGAGGCTGCCGTATTTTTCGATACCGTTGCCCAGGCCCACGCCTGCAAGGCCGCCGCGAGCAAAGGCGAGCATGGCAATCCACTGCTGGCGCCCGGCGCCTTGGGCATAGGCTTGGGGGTCGTGCCAGGCTTCGATGCGGAGCATGCGGTTAGGGCTGCTGGTGGTAAGTACGTATAGAGCAAGAACGCCCAGAATGATGGCCAACAGCAGCAGCCAGCTGCGTGTGCCCGCCACGAACATGACGCTGAAGCCGGATACGGCTAGGGCGGCGGCGGTACCCATGTCTTTCTCGAAGAGGATGAGCAGCAGCGGAATGCCGAAGAGGATGCCCCCGGGGATGGCAAAGCCGCGCCAGAAGGTGCCGGCCATCTCGCGGTGGGTGGTGTACCAGTGTGCCAGCGTAATCATGAGGCAGATTTTAGCCAGCTCGCTGGGCTGGAAGGGAATCCCGAGGTTAATCCAGCGGGATTCGCCGTTAATGTTCATGCCGATGAAGGGGGCATAGCACAAGGCCAGCAGGATAACGCAGCCTATCCAGATGGGTTTAATCCAGTGCCGGAGGATGCGGTAATCCGTGCGGCTGATGAAGAGGGCACCCGCCAGCCCGATGCAGGCACACTGGCACTGGCGCACCAGAAAGTGCGTGGGGGCGGCGTTTTTGGGCGGGGTGGCGGCCAGTCCCGTGCTGGCTACCATGATGATGCCCAGCACCAGCAGGCAGATAAAGCATACCCAGATGCAGATGATGCTGAGGCGGGGAGTCATGGCAGAGCGCGGGGGAGGGGTTATTTGATGATTTTGATTTCCTGGCCGATTTTGAGTTGGTCGGCCTGTTTTTTGGTCATGTTATTATCCTTCATCAGCTTTTTGAGGGGTATTTTGTACTTGGCGGCGATTTTGCCGAGGTTATCGCGGGGGGCCACTTTGTGGATGATGACGGTGGGGGCGGCTTGGGGCTGCGCGGCGGGTTGTTCCTTGGCTGCCTGAGCTTCCTTTACAGCGGGGGAATTAGCCGGTACGGGGATGGCGAGATAGCTGCCGCTGGAGGGGTTGGGGCGGGCGGCGGAATCCGGGTTTGCGGCTTTGAGCGAATCCACGGAGATGCCGTACTGGGCAGCAATGCGGCCCCATGTATCGCCGGATTTGGTGTGGTATGGCAGGGTAACGGTGCCTTGAGCCGGCTCCGCAGCCGGGGCAGGCTGGGCTACAGCCGGTGCCGGGGCGGGTGCCGGGGCGGGTTCTGCCGCCGGGGTGGGGGCAATTTCCGCATGGGTAATGCGGAGGGGCTCGGGGTTAGCCGGGCTGTTGCCCAGGGAGGGGGCTGTTTGGCTAATGTGGTTTTGTTGGGGTTCCGCCGGGGCGGGCGGGGGGGCAGGCTGCACGCTTTGGGTCAGGTTCAGTGGGGCGGGTTGGGGTGTTTCCTGCACGGCGGGGGCAGCGGGGGCAGCCGGGGGCGGGGTAATGGTGGGGGCCATGGCGGTGCCGCCGTGGTTGCGCACGATGTTGCCGCGGAGCATGACGCCGCCGATGACGAGGAGGTGGATGATGACCAGTCCGAGGATGATGCGAAGGACGGCGGCGGGGTTGGTGCGGTCTTCCACAAGTCCTGCGTTGCTGTGCAGGCGTTTTTGCTTCATGGTATCATTCACGAAGGTGCGCAGGAAGTGGCGTTTGGGGCGTGCGCGGTCGAGGGAGGAATCGCGGAAGGAGGCTCGGATATCTTTTTTCATAAAATGTTCGTTCTTCTAAAGGAAGGTGGGATTATAGGTTGAGTGTGCGGCGCACGGCATCGCGGAAGCATTGGCCGCGCTGTACATAGCCGGTAAATTGGTCGAAAGAGGAGGTGCCGGGGGAGAAGAGGACCACATCCCCTTGCTGCGCATGCGCGGCAGCAGCGGTTACGGCTTCGTCCACCGTTTCTACGCGAAGCACCGGGCATACCGGGGTAAAGGTTTCCTCCAGCTGGGCGGCTATTTGGCCAAAGACGATGCAGAGGCGTGCTTTATCCCGGAGGAGGGGGGTAATGGGGCTGTAATCCAGGCCTTTATCCTTGCCGCCGGCCAGCAGGATGATGGGGCGGGTTTGGGAGCGCACGGCGGCTTCCGTGGAGTGCAGGTTCGTACTCTTGGAATCGTTGAGCCAGAGGATGCCGTCTTTTTCCGCCACGGTTTCACAGCGGTGGCCGGGGGGGGAGAAGGAGCGAATGCCCGCTGCAATGGCGGCATCCTCCAGCCCGGCAGCGCGGCAGGCCAGCAGGGCGGCCATGCAGTTTTCCGCATTGTGGGCTTGTTCCATGGCGGTGCCGCGCAGGGAGAGCAGGGGGGTGCCCTGTTCGGTAATGTTTTGGCCATCGAAGGCGAGCTGCCCGGTGGCTACGACGGAGGAGAAGCCGAGGCGGCGGGGGCGCAGGCCGGGGAGTATCTCGCCTTCGCGCACGATGGCTGTTTGGGAGGCATCCATGTTTTCAAAGATGCGGCGCTTGGCGTTGTAATAATCTTCCACGCGGGTGTAGCGGTCCATGTGGTCCGGGGCAAAGTTAAGCCAGATGGCTATTTCCGGGCGGAAGCGGACGATGGTTTCCATTTGGAAGGAGGAGACTTCCAGCACGGCGAATTCCGGCTGCGGTTCCATGAGTACTACCTCGGAGAGCGGTAGGCCGTAGTTGCCGCAGGCCACGGCGCTGTGCCCGGCATGCGTGAGGATGTGTTCCAGCAGGGCAGTGGTGGTGGTTTTGCCGTTTGTGCCGGTAATGGCGATAATGCGCCCGGTGTAGAAGTGCCATGCCAGCTCGGTTTCTGCAATGATGGGGGCATTCTTCGGGGCGGCAAAGGAGAGGGTCCAAGGGATGTCCGCTTCGATGCCGGGGGAGAGGATGATGAGGTCCGCCGCATAGGCGCGGGCATGCTCCTCTGTGGCACCGGGGCAGAACTCCACCCCGGGCAGGGGGCGGCAGGTGGCCGCAGGGTTTGCATCAAAGATGCAGATGCGGGTAGCACCCCGGGCGGCAGCCAGTTTTGCGGCACTCACACCGCTGCTGCCGCAGCCCAGAACGGCTACGTTTTTACCTTCGGGAAGGAGTTTGCTCTTCATGGCGGGGGAAAGGGATGGGGGAAATGGGTTGAGGTTAGAGAACATCAGGCGGTAAAGGCGCAGAGGATGCCGGTGGCCGCCAGCAGTAGGGCGATAATCCAGAAGCGCAGGCAAACTTGGGTTTCGCTCCAGCCGCATTTTTCAAAGTGGTGGTGTATGGGCGCCATGCGGAACAGGCGGCGCCCCTCTCCGTACAGTTTGCGGCTCAGCTTAAACCAGCCCACTTGCAGCATGACGGAGGTGGCCTCCGCCACAAATACACCGCCCACCAGCACCAGCAGCAGCTCTTGGTGGCAGCATACGGCTACGGTGCCTAAGGCTCCGCCAAGAGAAAGGGAGCCGGTATCCCCCATGAATACTTTGGCCGGATGGGCATTGAACCACAGGAAACCTAAGCAGGCGGATACGATGGCCAGCAGGAAGGGGGAAAGCAGCAGTACTTCGCTCCCCAGCAGGAGGATGAAGGTGAGGGCGGCAATGGCCATGCAGCCACCGGCCAAACCATCCAAACCATCCGTCAGGTTCACGGCGTTGGAGGCGCCGATGATGACGAGCATGGCAAAGGGGATGAAGAAGGGGCCGATATCCCACATGCCGCAGAAGGGAACGTACACGAGGGAGGCATTCGGCAGCAGGAAGTACAGGTATGCTCCGCAGCCCAGAGAGGCTACGGCTTGCAGGGCAATTTTGAACCAGCCGCTCACGCCGTCCGTGTTTTGGCGGGTAATCTTGGCGTAATCATCCATGAATCCCAGAGCGGCTGTGATGGTGGTGACCACGAGGCAGCACTGAATGCGCGGGTCCGCTAAGTCCGCCACCAGCAGGGTGGTGAGCAGCACAAGGCCGATAATCATGATGCCGCCCATGGTGGGAGTGCCCACCTTGGCGGAATGCTCCGGCGCATTGGCACACTTGGTGGCCACGCGGATGGGCTGCCCGGCTTTCATGGCCCGCAGAATGGCAATAAGGCGCGGCCCGATGAGCATGGAGCCCACAAAGGGAATAAGCAGGGATAACAGGATGACCCAAAGCGGATCCGGTGTGGTGAGAAGCTGAATCATGGCTTGGTGGTGGGGGAGGGATTAAAGGGTGGGAAAAAGGGTGTGAATGACGCGCTCCATGCCTGCGGAGCGGGAGCCTTTGAAGAGGAGTACATCGCCTTCCTGCATTATGCTCCGCAGCAGGCGGGCGGCCTCCTCCGGGGTGGCGGTGCTGTATGTGTGCGGCACTCCGGCGGCAGCGGCTTGCCGCAGGGCTTCCGTTTCCGCACAGGGGCTGCCCACAACCAGCACGGCAGCATAGCCCAGTGCTGCGGCGCAGGCGCCCATTTCCGCATGGGCTCGGATGCCGCCGGGGCCAAGTTCTCCCATGCGCCCCAGCACGGCAATACTGCGGCCCTTTCCGCGCAGGGTGGCCACGGTTTGCAGGGCGGCTTTCATGCTTTCGGGGTTAGCGTTGTAGGTATCGTCCACCACGGTGTAGGCTTCCGCTTGGCGGCAGGCAAGGCGGCCATGGGTGAGGGAGGCTGCGGAGAGTCCTGCGGCGATTTCCTCCAGTGTGCAGCCCAGTTTCCAGCCTGCGGCAGCAGCCAGGAGGCTGTTGCTCACCATGTGGGCACCGGGAATGGGCAGGTGGATATCCACCTCTCCCAGCCCGGCAATGGAGAGGGTATACTCTGTACCCAGAAGGGAGGGGCGGGGGTGGAGGGCTTGTACTGCGCAGCCCTCTGCGCCCACGGGCAGTGGGGTGGCGGCGGTGCTGGCGGCAATGGTGGCGGCAAAATCATCCTGCGCCGGGTAAATCATGAATCCCTCCGGCGGCAGGGCTCGAGCCACGGTGCATTTTTCCCGGGCAATGGCCTCCCGGCTGCCCAGGTACTCCATGTGGGCGGAGCCGATGGTGGTGATGATGCCGATGTGCGGGCGGGTCATGCTGCAAAGGGGGGCAAGTTCTCCGGCGTGGTTCATGCCCATTTCCCAGATGGCGGCTTGGGTGCCTTGCGGGGTGGAGAGAATGCTGAGGGGGACTCCGATGTGGTTATTCAGGTTTCCTTTGGTGGCAAGGGTGCGGAAATGGCGGCTCAGCACGGCCAGGCACATATCCTTGGTGCTGGTTTTACCGCTGGAGCCGGTAAGGCCGATAACGTGCAGGGGTTCCAAGCGCTGCCGCCACCAGGATGCAAGTGCTTGCAGGGCCAGCAGGGTATCCGGCACGCGCACAATGCTGCATTCTGGGGCGAAGTTCCCTTCTTCCAAGCGGGAGACGACAACGGCGGCAGCACCTTTTTGCGAGGCTTCTGCCGCAAAGCGGTTGCCATCGAAACGCTCCCCGCACAGGGCCAGGAAGATGCAGCCGGGGGTAATGGCACGGCTGTCCGTGGTGAGGCCGGCGCAAATGGCACGGCTGCCGCAAACCACGGCTTCGCCGGCGGTGGCTTCCAGCAGTTCACGGAGGGTAAGGTGCGTCATATGGCTGCTTGGTGTGGGGGATTAGCGGCGGGGTTGCTCCGGCTTGCGGGAGGGTACGCTAATGCCTTCCGGGTTTTTTTCCGCATAGTATTTGCGGATGACGGCGGCATCGGAGAAGTTGATGGTTTCTTGGGCGAAGATTTGGTAATTTTCGTGTCCCTTACCGGCCACCAGTACCACATCCCCCGGGCGAGCTTGTTGCAGTGCTGCGCGGATGGCTTCCTCGCGGTCGGTAATGCGGTGCTGCTTGCCGGTGGGGATGCCGGGCATGATTTCATCGATAATGGTTTCCGGGTCCTCGGTGCGGGGGTTATC
>CAYSYD010000077.1:0-10336 GCA_964435145.1 uncultured Akkermansia sp. | reverse complement strand
GCCTAGGATTTATCGGCACTTGCGTTCCTCAGAAAAAATCTTTGGGACACATGTGTATTTATTGCAGCGCGCTTCTTTTATCCTTGAGAACAGGCTGCTTTTCTGGTAGATTAGGCTCTGATAATTCTGATTATGCTGGAGGCACGCAATATCTGTTTGGAGGTGGAGAATGAGGGAGAGTCGCTCTTCTTGTTGAGCGATGTCAATTTTTGTGTTCCCCGGGGGCATTTTGTGGCCATTGTGGGACCTTCCGGTTGTGGTAAGACCACTTTGTTGAAGGCGATTGCCGGGATTAAGGCAACAACCTCCGGCTCATTCTTCTGGGAGGGCCGGGATTTGGAAGAGGAAGGGGATTTTGAACCATATGAAATCGGGTATGTGCCCCAGTTCAGTATTGCTTATGAGGAGCTTACCGTGGAGGAAAGCGTGGAGGCTTCTGCTCGTTTGCGCGTGTGCGCGGATGAGGACGAACTGGATGCGATTATTGGTAGTGTGCTGGATGAAACCGGGCTGGAGGAAATTGCCGATAGACAGGTGAAGTTGCTTTCCGGCGGGCAAAAACGCCGCCTGGCATTAGCCATGGAATTGGTGTCCCGCCCGCGAGTTTTGCTGTGCGATGAGGTGACGAGTGGCCTGGATCCGCGCTCGGAGCGCGAGATTGTGGAGCTGTTGCACCGTTTGAGTATGCGGGATGGTCGCATTGTCATCTCCGTGACTCACAGTTTGGCACAAATGGAACTGTACGATAGCATTATGGTGATGGTGCGGGGAAATCTCTCTTACCACGGGGCTCCCGCTCATATGGTGCATTATTTCGGCGTACAGAACTTTGAGGAAGTGTATCCCAGACTGACACTGCGGGAGCCGGAGGAATGGCGCCGCAGCTGGCTGAAACACCGTGGTACATACTACGCCGAGCTGGAGGAACGCCATATACGCAAATTCAAGGAAGCAGGGAAAGAGCTGCCTAAACCAAAATCCCGCCACGATGCGGATGAGGATGCGGTGCCGCAGCCTTCCGTGTGGGTGCAGTTCTCCACATTGCTTAAACGGCGTTTCCTCATACTCTGCCGGGATAAGACCCAGTTGTGGCTCCAACTTGCCATGGTGATTATCTTCCCTCTGCTGGTGGCTCTCTTTTCCAGCAAAGGGCAAGAGCAGCTCTTGCAGTTAACGGATACCATGGGAACGGATTTGGCTGCGGAGGTGCAGGCTCAGCAAGCGCAAGCGGAAGTGCGGGCCAGGGTGGGCTCCGCAGTGTCGGGTATCATTATGTTCCAAGTTATTCTATTGGGGCTTATGGGCTCGAATAATGCTTCCCGAGAGGTGGCTGGAGAACGCCTCATTATGGAGAAAGAAAAATTCGCGGGGGTGCGTCCGGTGGCGTACATGGCCTCCAAATTGGTGTATTTGTCTGTTCTGGTATTGATTCAGAGTTTGTGGATGTTTGCGTTCGTGCAGTATTGCTGGCCCTTGCGCGGGGATACGATGAATCATTTGCTTTTCCTGTTGCTGGCAAATGCCGCCATGACTGCGATATGCTTAGCCATATCCGCAAATAGCCGAACGGCGGATCAGTCCTCCCTGCTCAGCATATACCTTGTAGGCTTCCAGCTTCCCTTGTCGGGGGCTGTTTTGGCGCTGCCTACGGCGGTAGAATGGCTCACGCAGCCGTTCATTTCTGCCTATTGGGCATGGAGCGGCAGTGTGGCCGGAGGGTTGGATTCGGAGGTGTATAAAGCGGTATGCAGCATTGTGCAGACTTCATTCTCGGGTAACTGTCTGTGTGCCGTGGTGCTGTTGTTGCATGTGCTGGTGGGTATTATATTGGCGTATGTAGGTGTGCGCCGCACACGTTGGGAATAAAAAATCGAGAAAAAAAACTATGGCGAGAAGAAGCAGAAAGAAAGCGAACAAGGGAGGATTACCACTGCCGCTCATATTGGGCGGAGGTGTACTGCTGCTGGTGGTGGCAGTGTTTGTAGCCATGGGAATAAAACCCGGTGGCTCCTCCGCGAATGATCCGCAGGGGGCTAATTTCAGCATCCCGGAATATCGCTTGGATGCCTCCCGTTTTACGGGAAATTCATACCGTATCGAGGGCCGGGTGGAACATATTGAAACCATGGGGAATGATCGCATCGTGGCCATATCCGTGAAAGGGAATAAGCAGGAGCGCTTGCCTTTGCTGGTGCGGAGCGGAGTGTCCGGCCGCGTTAACCTGACGCGTGGAGACCAGTTTGTATTTGATGTGGTGTGCCGTACCGGGCGGGATGCCTCCGGCGCGGAGGTAAAGGGGGTACTTGTGGTAGAAAGGGTTGAGACAAAATGAACAGAAACAAAATTTTATTATGCCTGCCGCTGCTGTGGAGCGGTGTGTGGATGCAAGCTGCTCCGGCTCAAACCCCCGCAGCACCGGCCGCAGCACCGGCCGCAGCACCGGCCGGAACACCGGCAATGCCTCAGCCGGCACCCCAACCGGCTGCCTCTCAGCCGACAGCGCAGCCCGCCTCTCAGCCGACCGGTTATGTGCAGGAGCCTTATGCCTCTCCTAACGAACCGCAGAATCCTCAGATGTTCGGCATGGAAATCCCTTTGCTGGATCCTTCCTCTGATACGGTGAGTTATAATGGCGCCAAGTTTGATGTGGGGAATAATGCCCTTGTACGGGCTCGTTTCGAGAAATACTTGCAGCAGAATCCGGAGAACAGCAGTGCTGCCCGAGCTTATCGGCGTAAGATGGAGGAGCTGCTGAAGGTGACCCAGCGCACCGCACGTACGCGCAAGGAGGTGGGCAGTGAGACGCTCCTCCTCATAGGCAACGGCTTGTACGAGATGAATGAGTACCCCGGAGATGCCGGGCAATCCGGTACTCTGGCCAGTGCTATCGCCAGCGCCGTATCGGTGCAGTATGCGAATCGGACCCGCAAAAATAAAAATGAAAAACTGGAAGCGCAGATTAATGAATTGGTGCAAAAAACCAATTTTATGCACAATACGAATGCCTTGCGCAACCGGAAAATAGTGAATTCCCGGGGAGAATCCCGCGGCGGCAATACACCGCCTACCAATACTTTCCTGATGGCGCATAACACAAAGCGCATTGCCGGTATGGAGGCTGCTTCCGTAAAAAACGATGCCGATAACATTACCCAAACGGAGCTTTCCAAAATCAATTACCAGTCCGTCTTGGTATCTTTCCTGATGAATCGGCGCTTCGACCACGCTTTGATTGGTGCGCGTTCGTATCGCCATATTTATCGCGATGGTGATACCATGATGAAGCTGGATAAGGAGTCCAAAGCCTCGGAGCTTTTTGAAGGAACGGCCGGCCTTCCTCCCACGGTGAATAGTATTGCATCCATGGCTGCCGGAGCAAGACACGATGTGGACCAGAATATGGATGCCGTGGCAAATCTCTTGGCTCAGAATCGTCTGGCGGATGCCACCCAGCATCTGATTCAGGCCGTAGCTATCGGGGAATACATGAAGAGCGTGGCCACGTTCCCGGTGGAGGGGCGCCGCCGTATTGCCGAGTACTGGGGCCTTCGTAAAAAGGCGCTCTCTTCCATGAATGCCAGAGATTACGGTACTTTAGAGCAAATCTCTGCTCGCATGAAGGAGCTGGACCCTGATTTTGATGATTCCATGCTGGTAAGCTACTGCACTGCCCGCAAGCAGCAGAGCGATATGTGCATCCGCAATGCGATGAAGGCCATGCAAGCCGGGGACGAGGTGGCTTTTAATCGCCACATTACGGAGGCGGGGGTGATTTGGCCCCGCAATCCTAATCTGCAAAAGGGAAGAGAACGACTGGAAAAATTGGATAATCAGGACCCCGTGCGCGAAGAGTTTAAAACGCTGGTGGCTCGCAAGGATTTCCGCACCATTTACAATGAGCAGGAGCGCTTTGAGGTGGTGGCTATTGATCCGAATCTCAAAAAACAGTACAAGGAGGTTATTACTCTAATCGGAACCATCGATGGTATGTTGGAGCAGCTGGATAAGGTGGCAGAGCAGGACCGTGTGATGGGTCCCTGCATGGCTTATGAAACGCTGCTGGAACGCAGGGAACAGGATGAACGCTTTGCGGATGATTCCGCCTTCCGCGATGCGTTGAATCGCTATGCGCTCGGCGCCCACGATTTTGTAAAAGCGTTGGAGGATGGCGCCCACTGCGAGGAACGCGGTGAATATGGCTCCGCTCTGGCCAACTATTACCGCGCTCAGTGCCTGTACCCACGCTCTGCTCAGGCAGAGAAAGGTGCGCGCCGTGTGTCGGAGGTGATTCTGAAATCTAAATTCTGATGACTACCGGGGTGCGTACCCGCTTTGCTCCCAGCCCCAGTGGTCCACTGCATGTGGGGCATTTGCTGGCGGCGCTTTCCGCTCTTCGTTTGGCAGAGCGGCATGGGGGAACTTGCCTGCTGCGGATTGAAGATATCGATGCCCGGGCTCAAAAGCCGGAATTCACCACCTTGCTATACGAGGATTTGGCGTGGATTGGACTTCATTTCCCGGGGGAGCCCATGGTGCAAAGTCGGCGCTTTGGCATCTATGGTGCTGTGCTGGAAACTCTGCGGGGTAGGGGGCTGCTGTATCCCTGCTTTTGCACTCGCACGGAGATACGCGCCCAAGTGGCGGAAATGGGGCGGGCTCCGCATGCCACTCTGGGGTATCTGTATCCCGGTACTTGCCGAAATCTCCCGCCGGAGCTTGCTGCAGAGCGCATAGCTGCCGGAGTGCCGCATACGTGGCGCTTGGATATGCAAAAAGTGCAGGATTTGGTAGGCTGCCCCTTATGGCACGATATGTACCGCGGTACCCAGCGTACCGTTCCTACCCGCTACGGGGATGTGGTACTGGCGCGAAAGGATTTTCCGGCCAGCTATCACCTTTGTGTGGTGGTGGATGATGCGGCGCAGGGGATAACGCATGTGACCCGCGGGGAGGATTTGTTCGAGGCTACGCACATTCACCGTGCCTTGCAAGCAGTTTTGGGCTTGCCCGTGCCGCAGTATTGCCACCATTCTCTCCTGCGGGATAATACGGGTAAACGCTTGGCTAAGCGGGATGGTGCCCGCTCCTTGGAATCCCTTCGCCGCGCCGGATTTACGCCCCGGCAGGTGCTGGAAAGTTTGCAGACGGCGCTGCGGTATGGCGGTATTTGGTACGCCCCCGGGGATTAATGTGCTTTTGGGCTTTTTTTTGAAGGAGGCTTATGGTAGCATTGCAGCCGTATGCTGCAGGAGATAACAACCGGTGAGCGGCGTCTTTGCTCTCGTTTGGGACTGGAAGGAGCTTCCGCAGAGCATTTGCTGGCCGCTATGCGGGCGGGGGAGTCCTCCCGCGCAGCCGTGGTGTTGAGTCCGCGTGCTGCGGCGGATTACGAGCCCCCGTTTGCCTGTTGTCATGAGCCGGTGCCGTGGCTGCCTCCGCGTGTGTATTTGCCGGAGCCGGGCGTAAAACCCACAGCGCATCCGGATTATGCGGCAGGAATGTACTATTGTTTGGATGTGTCTTCCTGCTGGGAATCGGTCCCGCTTTCCGTGGTGCCCGCCCCCGGTCGGAGTTTGGATTTATGCGCGGCTCCCGGAGGAAAAACGATGCTGATGGCGGCTCGCTATTTGCCGCAGAACCATACGGCGAATGAGGTAAATGCCTCCCGCCGGGGAATACTGAAACAGAATGTGGAGCAATGCGGGCTGCCCCATGTGACGGTGTGCGGGCTGCGCCCGGATCAGTGGGCTCGCAGTGGCGAGCTGTTCGAACTCCTGCTGGTGGATGCTCCATGCAGCGGACAAAGCCTTTTGGCTAAGGGGATTAGAAATCCGGGTTGTTTGAGTGCTTCCATGGTGAATGGGAATGCCAAACGCCAAAAGGGGATTCTTTTATCTGCCGTGCAATGCACGGCTCCCGGCGGGTACATTCTTTATTCTACCTGCACCTACGACCCGGAAGAGAATGAGAAGGTGATGGCGTACATCCTTAAGCGCAAGCCGGATTGGGAAGCTGCGGAAGTGCCGCTGCTGGAGGCCTATCGCTCGCATTTGGTTCCGTTCCCTGCGTATCGCCTACTGCCGGAACATGGCTATGGGGCAGGTGGTTTTTGCTGTTTGCTGCACCGTGTGCCGCAGTCTTGATTCAACACATACTCTCTCAACCTTGTCTATACGAAAATGAATAAAATTGCTCTTACCTTATTGGGTGCCATGTTGGCATTACCTTTCGCATTTGCTGCGCCTTTGCCGGAAAAGGCAGAGCTTTTGGCAGAAAATAAAATGCTGTTGCAATTTGTGCAGCTTGCGGAGCGGCCCTGCCATTTCCGCACGGCTCTCTGCCCCGAGCGCTGTGGGCATGCTCGCCAAGTGGCTCTTTTCCGAGTGGTGGACAATAACAAGTATACCCGCTTTGACCGGTATGGGGATGAGAAGGCTTTGCCCGGTGCCTATGTGCAAGTGGATGCCCGAGCCGATGTCCCCGGTCAGGATGCTTCTGTGCCGGCCTTGCTTCAGTCTTTACGCCCGGGAGAACTCCTGCGTGTAACCCAGCAGCATTACTACGTGACGGAGGCCAATGGCTCCTTCCCGGTGCGTCCCTTTACCCGTGTGGAACGTGTGACGGAGGAGTCCCTGCCGCTCCCGCCCCCCGTGGCTCCTGCCCCGGATGCCGGGGTGATGCCCATCGCCCGCTGAGCTTTTCTGTGCTGCCGGCTCAGAATGGTAGTTCAATAACGCCCAGCAAGCGTAACAACCATAAGTTAAGCCCGAGCAGAGCCAGCAGATGCCACGCAATAAGCGCCCCCGCGCTCACCATGTGGCGCTGGATGTTGGCAGTTTTGCCCCGCGTGGCGATGATTTTGACTCGCTGCTGGGCGGCTACCACTTCCTCGTTAGGAGCAAGTTCTTCCTTCAGTCTCGGCACGGGCGCAGTGTAACATGTTTCCCTCGGGCTGGCAACCCCCTTTTTCCGCCATAAAAACACACGCACCCGCTGTTTTTTCAGTGAGTGCGTGTGTTTTTATGGCACGCTCCGGCCGCGGCTCGAACGCGGGACCCCAAGCTTAGAAGGCTCGTGCTCTATCCAACTGAGCTACCGGAGCAGCGATGTCCGCCTATCCTACCAGCCCCTCTTTCCCTTGGCAAGCTTTTTGTTGCACCCTAACACGTCATTTGCAGAAAGTACCGCCTATGCCGAAAAATCCAAAAAATTCGTGTTGCAACTGATGCGGCGGTGTGGTATCCTGTGGGCACCATGAAGATTACTGGTACAACTCACAAGAAGGCTGCTGAGTGGGTGGAGCAGATCCGCCAGCTCTGCAAACCCGATTCCGTCTACTGGTGCGACGGTTCCGAAGAAGAAAACACCCAGCTGTGCGACATGCTGGTGGAGAAGGGCACTTATATCCGCCTGAATCCCGAGAAGCGCCCCGGCTGCTTCTTGGCTCGTTCCACTCCTTCCGATGTGGCCCGTGTGGAGGAACGTACGTTCATCTGCTCCGAAAAGCAGGAGGATGCCGGTCCTACCAACAACTGGAAATCCCCGGAGGAGATGCGCGCCATCCTCACCCCCTTCCTTGATGGCTCCATGAAGGGCCGTACCATGTACGTGATTCCTTTCTGCATGGGCCCGCTCGATTCTCCCCTCGCCAAGATTGGTATCGAGATTACGGACTCCGCTTATGTGGTGACCAACATGCGCATCATGACCATCATGGGTGCTGAAGTTCTCAAGCGCCTTGAGGACGAAACTCAGGGTGGCGGCAATCCCAAGCGTGATGGCTATGGCGACTTCGTTCCCTGCCTCCACACCGTGGGTGCCCCCCTTGAGCCCGGTCAGGAAGATGTGACATGGCCCTGCAACAACGAGGAGAAGTACATTTGCCACTTCCCCGAGACGGGCGAAATCATCTCCTACGGCTCCGGTTACGGTGGTAACGCTCTGCTTGGTAAGAAGTGCCTTGCCCTGCGCATCGCTACGGGTATTGCCCGCAAGAACGGCTGGATGGCCGAGCATATGCTCATCCTTGGTATCACCGATCCTCAGGGCCGCAAGTCCTACATCACCGGTGCTTTCCCCTCCGCCTGCGGTAAAACTAATCTGGCCATGCTTGTTCCTCCCCCCGCTCTTGCCGAGAAGGGCTGGAAGACCAGCATCATCGGTGACGATATCGCTTGGATTTGGCCCCACGAGGACGGCACCTTCCACGCCATCAACCCCGAAAACGGTTACTTCGGCGTGGCCCCCGGTACCTCCTACAAGACGAACCCCATCGCCATGGACACCATCAAGAAGAACATCATCTTCACGAACGTGGGCCTGACCGATGACGGCGACGTATGGTGGGAAGGTATGGACGGCGAGGCTCCTGCCCACGCCATTGACTGGCAGGGCAACGACTGGACTCCGGATTGTGGCCGCAAGTGCGCTCACCCGAACAGCCGCTTCACCGCTCCCGCTTCCCAGTGCCCCACGCTCGACCCCGAGTACTACAACCCCGAGGGTGTTTCCATCAGCGCATTCCTCTTCGGTGGCCGCCGCGCTACCACCATGCCGCTCGTATTCCAGTCCCGCGATTGGAACCACGGCGTATACGTGGGTGCTACCATGGGCTCCGAGATGACCGCCGCCGCCTTCGGCCAGATTGGTCAGGTGCGCCGCGACCCCATGGCCATGAAGCCCTTCATCGGCTACAATGTGGGTGACTACTGGCAGCATTGGCTGGATATGGGCACCAAGACTTGCGCTTGCAAGCTGCCCAAGATTTTCAATGTGAACTGGTTCCGCAAGGATGCCGAGGGTAACTTCGTATGGCCCGGCTTCGGCGACAACATGCGTGTACTCGACTGGGTGCTCCGCCGCTGCCGCGGCGAGGTGGAGGGTGTGGAAACCAAGCTTGGCATTTCCCCCACCTTCGAGGAGCTTGATACCGAAGGCCTCAAGGGTTACGACGAAGCCACCTTCAACACCAACATGGCTCTTTCCGAGTCCGAGTGGAAGGCTGAGCTTGAGTCCCAGACGGAGCTGTTCAACATGGTGGGCGACAAGCTGCCCGCCGAGCTGGAAGCTCAGCGTCAGACTCTCATCGCCCAGTTCAGCTAAAATGCTGCAAGCTGTGTAAATAAACACATTTCCACTGCCTCCCCCGCATAGAGGGGGAGGCAGTGCTTCTTTTCCCATGCCCCATGTAGCCACCGATTTGTGCCCCGAACATTTCCGCCAAATGGCTGCGCTGGAAGCCCGATACTACGGGGAGTCTTTCATTACTCCGGCGAAGGAGGCTTGGCTTTGCTATCGGCGTTATCCCTATACGACTACCGCCGCTTTGCACAGGGAGCAAGTAGTCGGCTTTGTGAATTTGTTCCCGCTCAAAGCCGCCGTGTTTGAGGCTCTGCGCTCCGGGCAAATGAATGACCATGACCTAAGCGCGGAAGATGTGGAGGATTTGCGGGCTCCTGTCTCCCTCCCCATGGATATGTTCCTCTCCTGTATACTTGTGGAGCCGGCATACCGCCCCCAAGGACTTACCCGCCGCCTTTTGCAGGCTGCCGTGCAGCCGTATCTCCCCCATGTAAAACAGTGCCGCCACGTGCTGGTGGATACTGTTACTCCCGCCGGTGCCGCCTTCGCCAAACGCTATGGTTTCTCCCGCTTGGGCGAGTCCTCCCATTCCTCTGTACTCCACATGCAGAGCTTTGTCTCGTTGCTTGCTCAACTCGGCTTTTAAGGCGTGCTTTTTGCCCCGGCAGAAACAAATTTGTATTGACTTTGGCTAAGTGGTGGATTAAACTAACACCACCTTGCCGGGCAGGGTTGCCGGGCGGGTCTGAACTTAAATCCATTTATCCTACTATTATGGCTAAATACGCTATTAACGGTTTTGGTCGCATTGGTCGCAATGTGCTTCGCGCCATGTCCCAGACCGAACTCGAGAAGGTTGTTGCTATTCACGACCTTACCCCCATTGAGACCACCGCTCACCTGCTCAAGTATGACTCCACGCAGGGCAAGTTCAACGGCACCATCGAGGTTGATGGTGACAATCTCGTTGTAAACGGCCACCCCATCAAGATTGTTGGCGGTATGCTGGGTCCGGATCAGCTCCCCTGGGCTGAACTTGGTGTTGATGTGGTACTCGAGTCCACCGGTCTCTTCACCGCTCGCGAGAAGGCTGAAGGCCACATCAAGGCCGGTGCTAAGAAGGTTCTTATCTCCGCTCCCGCCAAGAACCCCGACCTCACCTTCTGCATTGGCATCAACGATAACGAGTACGATGCCGCTAAGCACAACATCGTGTCCAACGCTTCCTGCACCACCAACTGCCTTTCCCCCATGG
>CAYSYD010000076.1:0-10606 GCA_964435145.1 uncultured Akkermansia sp. | reverse complement strand
AGGAGGGTTTGCGCTCACGGTCGCCGAAGGTGCGGCGTTCCCCGAAGGAGGGTTTACGCTCACGGTCGCCGAAGGAACGGTGCTCCCCGAAGGGTTTGCGCTCGCGGTCGCCGAAGGAGCGGCGTTCCCCGAAGGAGGGTTTGCGCTCGCGGTCGCCGAAGGAGCGGCGTTCCCCGAAGGAGGGTTTGCGCTCACGGTCGCCGAAGGAGCGGCGTTCCCCGAAGGAGGGTTTACGCTCGCGGTCGCCGAAGGAACGGCGTTCCCCGAAGGAGGGTTTGCGCTCGCGGTCGCCGAAGGAACGGCGCTCACGCGGGGCATCCTCATCCCACTCGCGGCGCTTGCGGGGGGCGCGGCCAAAGGGGCGGCGGGAATCCTCGCGCTCCGGCTCGAAGGCTTCCCCATCGGTGAATTTGGTGGAGATGCCGAGGGCTTCCTCCTCCGTTTCAAAATCGGCCGGGTTAAAGACGTATCCGGCCTCCTCCTCTTCCTCCTTATCCGGGGAGATGGAGATGCGGCGGGGCTTGAATACCTGCTTGGCTCCCATGAGCCCCTTGCGGCGGCGCGGATTGGTGGTGGCTTCGGCAATGCGCTCCGGGCTAAGCAGTTCGCAATGCCCGGGTTCCAAATCTCCGCCCCACATGGAGCCGATGCGGACGCGCACCAGTTTCTTGACTCGGAGACCAAGGCAGGCAAACATTTGGCGTACTTGGCGCTTCAGACCTTGTTCCAGTACCACGCAGGCACGGCGGGCAGAGAGGCGGGAAACGTATTTGGCTTTGGCTTGCCCCTCCGGGATGCGCACGCCTTTGAGCAGTTGCAGCAGTACGCTGCTATCGAATGCTTGGTCGAGCGTGACCCAGTATTCCTTTTCGATGCCGCCTTTAGGGTGGGCAATGCTCTGGCTAATGCTGCCGTTATTGGTAAAGAGGAGGAGCCCCTCGCTGTCTGCGTCCAAACGCCCTACATAGTTAGCGTAGCGGTATTTGGCAGGGAGGAGGTCGTACACGGTGCCAATGGCGCCTTGCGGCTCTCTGCTGCATACATAACCGCGCGGCTTGTTCAGCAGGATGACCACTTCTTCCTTGGGTGTGGCATGGCGGCCATCCACGCGTACAAAATCCGTGGGCATAACGCGCAGCCCCGGGGTATCGACGGCTTTGCCGTTGACTTCAACGCGACCTTCGGCAATGAGACGATCGGCCGCACGGCGGGATTCGTACCCGCAGGAGGCCAAAAATTTATTTAAGCGGATGCTGCCTTCCGGGGCAGCGGGATATCCATTATCTTCGGACATGGAGGGAAAAATACTCGGAGTGGATGCAAGAAAGCCTCGCGGTCGCGCAAACAACCGGGAGGCTCCAGAAAATTCGGGGTACCCTTTTGCCGGGTAACAGACTTAGGACTCGAACTTGGTCTTGGGCAGGCCGATGGGGCTCTGACCTTCCTTCCACTGACCGCGTTCCTTCATGAGCTTCACGCGCTCGAAACGCTTGAGAACAGAACGCTTGCCGCCGACGGTACCAGTAGCCTTGAGTGTGGAGTGCTTGGACATATGAATCTGTGTTTGGTAAAGGTTAGCTCCGCAATCGCTGCGGAAAGGTGGTCGCTTCTTATACAGCAATCTTTTGGTATTTGCAAGCCAAATTTCTGTCTTTTTTTGACAGAATGAAACAAAAGTGCGAGCCGGTGCGCTATTCTAGTAGAAAGCGGGCGCGATTTTCGCTTGACGCCGCCACCGGAGATGGTTACCATAAGGTAGCTTCTCTGGGCGTATAAGAGCAGAAAGCCCGGTAATCTTACAACCCCCAAACCAAGTATATGATGAAGACTCATTTCGTAATGACGGCTCTTGCAGCAGGTGCATTCATGCTTGCCTCCTGCACCTCCATGGTGGATGGTAACACGGTGCGTGCCAATCAGGTGGGCGTGGCTTCCCAAGCTCTCCCCGCTACGGTGATTGCTGCCAAGAATGTGACTATTGAGACCACTAGCACGGCTCGTAACATCGGTACGGGCGTGGGTGCTGCCGTGGGTGCCGGTGCCGGCCAGCTGCTGGGCAGTGGCTCCGGGCGTATTGCTTCCACCGTGGGTTTCGGTGTGCTGGGTGCCTTGGCCGGCCGCTATATGACGGATGCTGCCGGTAACACGGCCGGGCAGACGCTGACGGTGCTGATTGATGGTACCAAGAATACGACTTATACGGTGACTCAACCGGTTTCCAAGCAGACGGGCTACATTCCCGTGGGTACCCATGGTATGTTCTATCTGGGGGGTAATTCCCGCTTCGAACCCGATGGCAATTTCTAAAGATTTGCGTGCTTTAGCAGCAGATTTTTCTCCGCATGCCCCTCTTCTGGCATGCGGTTTTTTTTATCCCCGGAAAAAGGAACGAGCCCGCCAAGGAGGCGGGCTCGTTCTGAAAAATAGGGGGCGGCGCTTCAGCGCATATCCAGCATGGGTACCAGCAGGGGGTCGTCCGGTCCCTTGTAAGCGGAGAGGGGACGGTACAGGGTATTGTCCTCCAGCTGCTCAAGAATCTGCGCTACCCAGCCTGCGGAGCGGGCAATGGCAAAGAGTACGGTGAACATGCGTGTGGGAATGCCCAAGCTGTAGTATACCGTAGCGGAATAGAAGTCCACGTTGGCATTCAGGTTCTTACGGGCACGCATGATTTTTGCGATGCGGTCGCTCATGCGAATCCACTTAGGCTCGCCCATGGTGCGGGTAAGGCGGATGGCGATGCGGCGCAGGAGGGGCGCACGCGGATCCAGCGTGCGGTACACGCGGTGCCCCATGCCGAAGATTTTTTCTTTGTTGGCCAGTTTGCGGTTAATGTATTCCTCCACGTTTTCCTCCTCGCCAATTTCCTTGAGCATTTCGATAACGGCCTCGTTGGCGCCGCCATGCAGGGGACCTTTGAGGGAGCCGATGGCCGAGGTGATGGCCGAGTACATGTCCGACAGGGTGGAGGCGGTTACTCTGGCGGAGAAGGTGGAGGCGTTCATGCCGTGATCCGCATGCAGAATATAAGCCACATCCAGAATCTGGGCTTCGCCGGGGTCCGGCTCTTCTCCCTTGAGCAGCCAGAGGAAGTGGGCTGCTTCGTCCAAATCCGTGCGGATGGGGGGCAACTCCAAGCCCTGACATATGCGGTAATAATAGGCGGCCATGACAGGTATCTTGGCAATGAGGGAGAGCCCGATTTCCTTCATCTGCGTGGGGTCCTTGGTGCGGTCGTCGTACATGCCGAGCATGGAGACGGCTGTGCGCAGGGCGCTCATGGGACGTGCCGTTTTTGTGGCTGTCTTGAAGAAGTCCAGAATGGGTTGGGGCAGTTCGCGGTCGTTGCGCAGGCGCTGTTCCAGCCCGGTGAGTTCTTCGCGGTTGGGCAGGCGTTTATTGAGGAGCAGGTAGATGATTTCCGTAAAACTGCAAAGGTCTACCAAATCTTCAATGTCGTACCCGCAGTAGAGGAGGCGCCCCTCCTCACCGCGTACGTCGCTCAGTCCTGTCTCGTTGGCAATAACTCCTTTGAGTCCTTTGGCAAAGATGGCTTTGGGCTGCTGGCTGTCGTTCATGGTCTGGGAAAATCTCGCGAAGAAAAAAGGTGGCAGGCTATTTTACAGCCCGCCTGCCGGGGGCTGATGATAAAGGTCGAAAGGGGCTTAGATGCCGTACCAGACATCCTGCAGCTCGGTAAAGCCCTTCACTTCCACATCGGAGCGGGCTTCCAGCCAGCTCTTGACGGCGAGGCGTTGGGTTTCGCTGGTCTGGGTGGGATCCACGGCCTTGGCTGTAATGTTGCAGCCATCGTCGGTCATGTTGCCCTCGCAGTCCAAGCCGTTGGCTTCGATGCAATCCTCAACGAAGGCGTGCAGGAACTGCTCGCACTCGGTGGATTCAACATCGCCCTTATAGTCGAACGTGAATCCGAAGCAAAGCTCACGGAACTCTCCTACGCGGTATTTTTTGCGAAGTCGTTTCTTCATGGTGGCAGGATTCTATTAGAGATACTATCGTTTGTCAATGAAATTCACAGCTTGGTGGGTACTACTACGCCGGGTTGCGGCTGTGCCACCGGCATAAGGAAGGGGGAACCTGCGGGTGCCGGGGCAGGAGCCGGCTCGGGCTCCGGTGCCGGTGTGGCGGGGATGGCCGGTTTCTGGAGTTCTGCGGGCAGTGCCGGCTGTATTTCTTCCGGTGCGGGAATGCTCTTAGCCTCGGGGGCAGGGGTGGGGGCAGGCTCCGGCTGTGCTTGCTCCTGGCCGGTAATCATCGTGTACGGAACATAGACCAGACTGCATGCGAGCATGGCGGTGCCTTCCACGGCAAAGGCTGTAGCGTTCACGCCAAGATCAACCAGTGTGGCAGGGACGGCCAACAACTTGGCACCGGCACTCGGTTCCTCTCCCTGTGTTTTCAGGGAGAGAAGACGGCAGGGTGCGGTATCTCCCGGGAGTTCTACCCGGCAGCTGGCTGGCAGTTCTGCGGTGAGACTTTCCAGCTGTTTGATGGTTTCGTCCTGCTCGAAGTTTTCTGCAGGTACGGGGATGCGCCCCATGTAAGTAACTTGCCCCACTTCCTTATCGCCCACGCGTTGTTTTACTTCTGCGGGAGTCAGCGGGAAGTAGTAGACTATTTTTTCATCCGTATCGGACAGGATGAAGCGTGCTGCTTTTTCTTCCGCAGTCTGGAGGTTGGGGGTGGGGTGGTCGGAACGGCGTATGATGTCGCGGCCGTTGTCCTTGGCGTATTGCACGGTGACGGGCTGGTAGAACTGCGTGCCTTTTTGGTAAATGTAGTTGGGGGTATCCGCAGTGGCGGAGACTGCTACGGGCACGGCGGCATCTGTGGAGAGTGCGGCTTCCGTAAGGTGGCAGGTAAGGGGCTGCCATGTGCAGGAGCTATACAAACCGGCAGAGGCAAGCGCTGTGGCAAGGATGATGTTTTTTTTCATGGTGTTGTTGTTGTTGGGTTAGAATCTTGATTTATTTGGTAAGAGGAAGTTGCAGGAGGAAGGTGGTGCCGCCGGAGTCCGTTTTTTCCAGACTGAGTTCCCCGCCGATGCTGCGGGCAATATCCCGGGAGAGGGCAAGGCCCAAGCCTATGCCCGGTTTGCGGCCGGCGGTGGCTTGCGCGGATCTGGAGAAGGGGCGGAAAAGCTGTCGTTGTAAATTGGCGGGAATGCCGGGGCCATTGTCCGTAAAACGCAGGGAAAGGGTATCGTGCCCGCGCACAACGTGAATGGCGATGGCGGGGGCGGCTGCCGTGGCGGCATATTTAATGGCGTTATCCGCCAGATTTGTCAGAATTTGCTCGATGGAGAGAATGTCCGTATGTAGGGTGAGCAGCTCGGCGCGTTTATCCGGCACAAAGGTTACTTGGAATCCGGCGTTTTTCAGGCGCGGGGTAATCTTGTCGATAACTCCGGCTAGCAGCTGAATGCAGGGCCCGGCATCCTGCCTCCCGCGTATTTTGCCACGGGTAAGGCGGGCAAAGGCCAGTACGTTTTCCACAAGATGCCCCAAGCGGCGGCTTTCTTGGTAGAGTGTTTCGTGGTATTCGTCCGCTTTTTCGGCCGGTACCTTGTTTTGGTGCAGCATTTCCGTGATGAGGCTGAAGCTGGTGAGGGGGGTGCGAAGCTCGTGGGTTACTGCGGAAACAAAGTCGGCGCGGCGGCGCTCAATGCGAGTGTAGAAAGCTAGCAGTGCAAATAAAATGCTGATGGTGAGCAGGGAGACAAACCAGATGCTGGAGACGGAGCTGCTAAGGGCTTTTGCCCGTGCGGCGGTGTCGGGTAGTTCCACTTCCGAACCGGGGCGGAGTACAAGGGGCAGGGGGGGAAGATTGGCTGCTTCTCCCTTGCGAGGGAATGCGATTTCCGGCTTTTTGAGTGCCGTTTCTACCAGCGGCAGAAGATGCGCAGAAAGTTTTTTTGCATCGATAATGAAGCCCTCTGCCGCAGAACCATGGGTGGTGGGTACGCTGCGCATGTACACGAGGTTATCCCCATAGTGCCATGCAAAGAAGGGACCCGGATTGCCCTTGAGTTGCAGTGCTTGGGTAAAATCCGGGTCCATGGCCTCGTATACCCCGAAGATGGGAAGCTGGGTGCGGGGGTCGTAACCGGTGGGTTTGGCCGGGTCGTAAATGGGGGCCGAGGGGTTGTACGCCTTACGGCGAATGGTATCGATAACGGCTGTGGCACTGTTCAGGAGTGTGGCAAACCCCTCCTGCCCGGGGGGAACTTGCACACCGGAGGGACCCACTAAGAAAAATCCGCAGTTGAAATCGGCCATGCCTCCCTCCGGCATGGGGTACACGGCTGCTTCCACGGGGGGGGCAAATCCCAGCTTGGCGCGTTCTGCATGGAGGAGTGCCTGCATTTTTTCCTGTACCCGAGGCAGGGAAAGTTCCAGCAGCCGTGTGAGTTGCGCTTGCTTGTCTATGGCCTTGAGCCTGCTTTCTAAATTGGCGGCCTCGTATATTTGCCACCCGGCAGCAAGGAGGGTAAGCAGGGCAAAACAGAGCAGGATGATGATGGGTTTCTTCTTCATGCGCTCGTGTTTTGGGTGGGTTGCCAGCGGTATCCTTGCCCGCGTATGGTCTCGAAGGCCGAGGCTGTCTCCGCCCCGAGTTTTTCCTTTAATCTTGCCAGTGTGACGGCTACGGTGCGGGTTTTCCCGAGACCTAGGCGTGAGCCCCACACTCGTAGCAGCAGTTCCTCCTGCGAAAGGATACGACCGGGATGGGTGAGAAAATAGCGGAAGAGTTCAAATTCCTTTTCTGTAAGGGGAATGGGGGTTCCATCCGCTTGGGTGGCTGTACGGTTCTCTCCATCCAGAATGCCGCCGGGAAAGGGAAGTTGCTGGGCTACGGCCAGTTGCCTGCCCGGGCTGCGCCTCAATACTGCGGCGATGCGGGCTTGCAGCTCCGCAATGCTAAAGGGCTTTACCACATAATCATCCGCCCCTAGCTGCAATCCTTTAACGCGCTCCTGCTCCTCGCCATGGGCGGTCAGGATGATGCTGGGGATGCCGGGGCATTCCTTCCCCATGATTTTCAGAAGCCGGAATCCGTTGATTTCCGGCATGTTGACATCCAGCAGCGCAAGGTCGATAGGACGGGAGAGAAGCAGCTCCAATGCTGCCCTTCCATCCGGCGCGGTGAGTACGGCATATCCTGCATTTTGCAGCGTGTCCGCCAGAACACCACAGATGGCAGAATCATCTTCTGCCACTAATATGGTTCTCTTTTCCTCGCCTTTTTCCATAGGGGATTTTTCCGCTGTAATTATGCTTTGCGTTTGCTGCGTTTTTTCTTTTTGGGCTTATCGTCCTTTTCCGTTTTCTTCTTTCCTCCGACCAATGCGGGTTTGACTTTCTTTGTGTCCCCGTTTACCACAACGGTGACAGCTTTGGGCTCCGGGGTGGTGGTGGTGAGCTTATACTTGGTCACTTTACCATTCTTCCAGACCATATCGATGGTAATGTTGCCACGAGCCTTGATGCCCTTTACATAGCCGTCCTCCCAAGCAGCGGGCAGGGCGGGGAGAAGTTCAATTTGCCCGGCATGGCTTTGCACCAGAATTTCGCTCATTCCGCCGGTCATGCCGAAAGTACCGTCCATTTGCATGGGGGGATGGTTGCCGAAGAGGTTGTCCAAGCAGTTGTGCTGCAAATAATTTTGCACCATGTAATGAGCTTGCCGGGCATTCTTGAATCGTGCCCAGAGGGCGGTGCGCCAAGGCCAGGTCCAGCTGCGGCGGTTATCACCGCTAAGCCCGCGCAATTCCAAGCTCTTGCGAGCTGCTTTGGCTAAATCCGGCGTTTGCTCCATGGTGATGGTGGAACCGGGGAATACGGCGATGAGGTGGGAGGTGTGGCGCTGCCCGGAAACCATGTCGGGGCGGTCCACAATCCATTCCTGAAGGTAACCGCCGGAGCCAATGCGGTTCGGCACAAGGCGTTTACGCATACCTTTCAGTTTCTTGGACCATGCCCCATCCACTCCGAGGAGGTCCGATGCTTCGTTAATGATACCGAATAACTCGTCCACCAACTGCTGGTCGTGCATAATGCCGTCCTCCGTGGGACCCCATTCGTGCGACCACCCGTTGGGTGCCACGAGGGCACCGGCTTTAATTTCTTTCAATTCCGGGTGGTTGACCACAGAAAGCGGTTTGTTCCCGGAGCGCAGACCTTCCCCCTGTGCGCCGATTTCCTTCAGATGCGTTTCCCAGAATCGACCGATGTTCTTGAGCAACGGCCATGCCACTTTGCGCAGGTATTCTTTGTCCTGCGTAAATTGGTAGTGATCCCACAGGTGCAGGGCGTACCACGCATTGACGGGGGGATTCCACATGGTCCAGCCGCCGCCACCCCATGGGTTTTGGGATATACGGGTAGTCCAGCCCGCCACATGGCTGCCAAATTGCTTGCGAGTCATCTCCGTGAGGGGCTCTTCCATGGCTGCCATGAAGTCAATGAAGGGAATGTGGCTTTCGCTCAGGTTGGCCACTTCTGCGCCCCAGTAGCACATCTGGAGGTTAATGTTGTTGTGGTAGTCGCACGCCCAGCGCGCGTGTACTTTATTGTTCCAGATGCCTTGGAGGTTAACCGGGAGATTGCCCGGGCGAGAACCGGAGATGAGGACATAGCGACCATATTGATACACGGTGGCTTCCAGCTCCGGATCCCGGGGGGATGAATCTCTGCGGTAGGCGGCTAAGCGTTCATCCGTGGGGAGGGCGGAGATGTCCGAATCCGTCTTTCCCAGATGAATATCCAACCTGTTGTAGAGGTTTTTGTAGTGCTTCAGATGGTCTTCCCGAATGTCTGCTACTTTCTTTTTAGCTATGCGTGCCAGAATTTTTCGGTTCTTGACATCTGGGGGCGTGCCCTTCCAGTTTTTCTTGTAATCCATGGCGTAATCCGTGGCCATGGAAACAAATACGGCAACGGAATCCGCATCTTTTACTTGGAAATAGGGAATGCCTTTGGCAGAGAAAATGGGCGGTGCCATTTCTATCTCTTTCTCATTGTAATCTACGGTAATGTTGGCACTTTTCCCGCGAATGCCGCGCTTGGCTCCTTTGTTGACTCTTACCATGAGGCGTCCTTCGAACTCTTCCCCATTGGCTAAGGTGCCCTTCATTACAATGCTCCCTTTTTCCACGGTGTAGGAAACATCGTGGTAGGGTGTTATGCCGATTTTGGCGTTAACCCCTTCGCTGCCGCTGCTGCTGATGTGGTAAACCAGCACATCGTCCGGTTCGCTCACAAAGCATTCGCGCTCGTATTTGGTGCCTCCGTTGCTGAAACTGCTGCGTACGATGCCTTCCCGCAAATCCAGTGAGCGGGTGTAATCCTTAGTGCTGCCTTTCAAATCCAGTTGGACGTAGAGGTTGCCGAAAGGTTGGTATGAGCCGAATTGGTTTTGGGTGGCTTTGGGTCCATAAGCGTATCCGGAGCCGTTCCCGGGCAGGTTGGGCCCACCCGACCACAGGCTTACCTCGTTGAGGTTGACCCGGTCCAGACAATCTCCACCAAAAACAGTGCCGCCGATGCGCCCGTTACCCACCGGGAGTGTTTGGGATTCCCATGGGTCTTTGTTGGCTTTTCCCGGCAGGTTTCTGTAAGTGTCGCCTGTGCCTGCCCATGGCAACTCCGCATTATTGATAAGGGCGGGCTGTTTGTACCAAAGACAGCAGGATGTGGGGAAATTCTCTCCCTCCGCCTGAACGTTAGTAAGGCAAAGTGCGGCGAGAATGAGGCTCAGGGCGCGAGTCCGAGTGATATGAAAAATCATGAGGTGTAAGTGTTTTGTAAAAATTCCACCTGAAGCACAACGTGCCCAAGGCAGAGGGTATCACCATCCTGTATGGGTGTTTGCGGCTCGTAAGGAGAGAGCGGTATGTGGTTTAAGGCCGTACCGTTAGTGGAATTGGTGTCTGAGATGACGAGCCCCTTTTCCGTAATTTCCAATACGGCATGTACGCGGGAAACACTGGGATCCGGTATGCAAAGGGTGTTGCTTTCGCTGTCTCTCCCCATCGAAATACCCCCATTCCGGATAATGTCTGCCATGGGTACATGGGCTTCCCATGCTTCTCCGTTGGGGAGTAAGCCGAAAAGGCGCAGCAAGGTGGCTTGCTCTGCTGAGTCGGAGCAGGGCGACGCCTGCTCCTGATATAAGCCCATTTCCACGCCGCTTCTCAAGTGCCACTTCCGGCGCAGCTGGTGGAAGGGCTGGAGATGTTGCAGATAGATGAGTGCCTGCTCAGCAGAGCCCGCCCCGGAGGCTTGCTCCGTATGCTCCGGAGAAAACGGAGGTGGGGAAATGGGAAGCGGAGAATCCCACGCCGGCGGCGGTGAAACCTGCGGTTGCCCTTCCGATATGGGAGGGGCGGAATCTGTTTCGCTCAAAGCCTCGGAATGGACTTGCATTGAATCTTCCATAAGGGAATGGCCGCTTGTGTTCGACCACGATTCCACATCCTAGCAAATTATCTCCGCTTTGGCAAGCAGTAAAACAGCCCCACCAGGGCAAACCACATGTGTCCCAAAGTTTCCCGGCTCATAAGGCGAAAGCCCGATGAGAACAG
>CAYSYD010000075.1:0-10689 GCA_964435145.1 uncultured Akkermansia sp. | reverse complement strand
ACGAGGCTCAACTACTCGAATGCATCCCCCGCTCTGCGGTGCGCAGGGCGGGGGATTTTGCTTTAAGAAGGCTAATGGTAATTTTTTTTACAAAATAGGCTTGACGTGCCGGGGTGTGCTGTGTATAATGCGCACGCAGACATGCCTTTGGGATGCTGCGAGCATTATAAGAATGTCCCCATCGTCTAGGGGTTAGGACATATGATTCTCAGTCATAGAACCGCGGTTCGAATCCGCGTGGGGATGCTCAAGAAAGAGCCCTGAGTCTTGGACTCAGGGCTTTTTAGTTTTCGGGGGAGTCCCACAGGGTGGGGCATTGGTGGAAGGTGACGGTTTTTCTGGCGGGGAGGATGTGTTCCTGCCCGGAGTGGGGGAGGAGCAGGCGTCTGGGACGGCGCTGTGTGATGCGAAAGGTGCCGAAGCGGGCGAGTTTGACTTCTCCTTCTTCGCGGAGGCCATCGCGAAGGGCTTGCAGGACGGCATTCAGAGCAAGTTCTGCCGCCATTTGGGTGGCGGTGCCGCCAAGGCGGAGGCGGATTTGCTCTTGGAGCTGTTTGCGGTTCATGGGTGCGGCGTGGGAGGGTTAATCCCTGTTCTGGGAGCGGCTCAGGATGATGAGTGCGTAGTAGGCCAGCATGGCGAGGGAGGAGAGGGCTGCGGCCACGTAGGTCATGGCGGCCCAGTGGAGGGCGTTGCTTGCTTGGCCGTGCATGGCGCGGCCGGCAAGGCCGCTTTCTTCCAGCCATGCCAGGGCGCGGCGGGAGGCGTTGAATTCAACGGGTAGGGTGATGAAGGCAAAGAGGGTGGTGAGGGCGTAAAGGGCTAATCCGAGCCATGCGATGGTGGTGCCGCTGCCCATGCCCAGCAGGATGAGGCCTAGGATGAGGACGATTTGTCCCAGACGGGAGCCGATGTTGACCATGGGGACGAGGGAGGAGCGCAGGCCCAGCCACGGGTAGGCGTGGGCGTGTTGTACGGCGTGGCCGCATTCGTGTGCTGCGACGGCCATGGCGGCGACTGTGGCTTGGTTGTAAACTGTTTCGCTGAGGTTGACGGTGCAATCTGCGGGGTTATAGTGGTCCGTGAGCTGGCCGGGGGTGCTGGTAATGCGTACGTTGTGCAGGCCGTAGCGGTCGAGCATGCGGCGGGCGGTTTCCGCTCCGGTGAGGGGGGCGGCTTCGGCAGAATGGCGGCGGATGGAGGCGTTTAGGCCTTGCTGGACAAGCATGCCGATGATGCCGGTGATGATGAGCAGTGCCAGGCCGATGAGGGTGGTGCTGCCATACATGGCACCGGTGGTGCCGGCGGCAGTGCCGTAATCGGGGTAATAATAGGAGGCTTGGGCGAGGATGGGGAAGATGTCTGTTACCATGGTGATATGTTTGTTAAGATGCGGTGCGGGGGTGGCTTGTTCAATCCGGGCGGGATAGGTTGCTTTTGAGGCGTGCGGCCCCGGTGCGGCGCAGGGGGGTGCCTTGTATGAGGGTGTTGAGCTTTTCTTCCTGCATGGTGCGGAGCTTTTCTCCGCTGAGGCGGGCTAGCTGTGCAGGCATGAGCAGGTGCGGGTCGATGCGGGGGGCGGGGGCGTTCGGGCGGGGGCGGTTCCAGGGGCAGGCTTCTTGGCAGCGGTCGCAGCCGTAGAGTGTGTTTTCCAGATGCCGGGTGATGTGGGGCGGGGGCGGGGTGGGGGATTCGATGGTCCAGTAGGCGAGGCAGTGGCGGGCATCGCAACAGCCGTGGCGGAGGGCGTGTGTGGGGCAGGCTTGCTCGCAGCGGTGGCAGGTGCCGCAGTGGGCTGCCATGGGGGAATCTGCGGGGAGTTCCAGGGTGGTTAGGATGCTGCTCAGAAAGCAGTAACTGCCGCGACCGGGGCGGATGAGTAGGCCGTTTCGGCCTATCCAGCCCAGTCCGGCGCGGGCGGCAAAGAAGCGTTCGCTTACGGGGCCGGAATCGCTAAAGCAGCGCTGGGTGCCTCCGTATAGTTGCAGGGTTTCGTCCAAATCTGCCAGTTTGGGGGCAAGGAGTTTGTGGTAATCCTCGCCTTGGGCATAGCGAGCTATGCGCGGGGTTCCTGCGGCTTGGCGTGAGTCCTCGCGGGGGTATTCGTAGGTGAGGATGATGATGCTGCGGACGCCCGGGAGGACGAGCCGGGGCTCGAGGCGGGCAGGGAGGTGGCGTTCCATCCAGTGCATTTCCGCATGCATGCCTGCGGCTAACCATTCCCGGAGGTAATCGCCTTGGTGTTCGCAAGCAGGGGCTATTCCTACGGCGGAGAAGCCGAGTGCAGCGGCGGCGTATTCAAGTGCCTGACGTGCGGGGTGCTGCATGGCGGTTAGACCGGTTCATCGTCCCGGAGGGGGAGGAGCCAGGATTCGAGGCGTTGGCGGAGGTAATTATCGAGCGGGAGGGCGGCGATGATGCGCTTGGTGGCATTGCGGATGCGGAGGGTGTTGCTTTCTTTTTGTGTTCGAAGGGCGCGGATGCCTAGTTTGAAGGCCAGACGCTGCATATTGGCAGAGGCTTCTTTGTTGCCAAGGTAGGCGGCTTTGCGGTAGAGTTGCAGGGCCAGTTCTGTATCTCTGTGGGTGGGGTTGCCGCGTTCGTACATGGCGCCGAGGTTGTTGAGGCACTGAGCATCGTCCATTTTCGCGCCCATGCAGAAGAGTTGCCAGGCTTTGCGCGGGTTGCGGCGCATGCCGATGCCTTCTGCGCACATGTGGCCCATATAGAAGAAAAGGTGGGGGGTATTGGGGGCTTCGAGTGCTTGCCGGTGCAGGAGTTTCCATGCTTTTTCCGGGCGTGGTGCATGGCCGATGCCGGTGATGAGGTACCGTGCGAGTTCTACGCAGGCTTTGCCCATGCCGCGTTCGGCGGCTCGGTTCATCCATTGGTAGGCTTTTGCAGGGTTAGCGGTGCAGCCGTATCCTTTTTCGAGGTTGAGGGCGTGGCGGTACATGGCCTCGGTGCGCAGGGCGGCAGATGCCGCGGATTTTTTATCCAGCGCGGCAGCTTGAGCCATGGTGCCGGTGAGGTGGCATGCTTGCTCCGGGCGGGCTTCCAGTCCTTTGAAGTGTCCTTCGTACACATCCATGAGCAGCAGGGCTGCTTGCACATGCCCTTCGCGGGCGCAGGTTTCCAGCAGCATGGGAACGCCTTCTACATTCCGGATGGAGCGATCCTCCAGCGTGGCCTTGGCTTGGGCGTACATGCCCTCCACATCCCAGGAGTTAAGGTTGCCTTGTGCGTGGCAGAGGGTTCCCGGCAGCATGGTGCATGCTGCCAAGGCAAGGATGCTGTGCAAAGGGGTGCAAGTGGGGCTCACGATGGCTATGCTAACATGTCCGCCGGGTGGTGTCCATGAAAAAAAATCTGCGGTGGAGGCTGTTAGCGGAGGTAGGCTCGGATGTCTTTTTCGTAGAGTTCCGGCTCCAGGAGGAAGGAGTCGTGTCCCTTGGCGGAGTGGATGCATTTGTATTGTGCCTGTACGCCGTTTTTGAGCAGTTTGCGGTGGAAGAGGGAAATTTGCCGGGGGGTGAAGCAGCAATCCGTATCGATGGAGAAAATCATGAAGCGGATGCCGTGCCGGGCAAAGAGCCGGAAGGCTTCGTCCACGCTGCCCAGCCCGGAGAAGGCGGCTAAATCATACCCTGTCCAGAGGTTGATGATGCGGATGTAGGCGTTTGCATCGAAGCGTTTGGCAAATTTGGTGCCTTGGTGCAGCATGTAGCTCTCCGTATTGCGTGCGGGGTTGTACCAGGTGAGCATGCCTTTGCGGTCGGAAACGCCTTTGCGGGCGCGTTTTTCCAAGCCGCGCTGGTATACGAAGAGTTTGTGGCAGATGATGCGGGCGAGGGCTAGGCCTTGGTTGGGCGGGTCGGAGAGGGGGTAGCGGCCGGCACGGTATTTGGGGTCCAGCTCAATGGCTACCATTTGTTCGAAGCCGTCGAGTTTGTGTTCGATATCGGGTTTGTACCCGGCGCCGATGATGATGATGTTCCGGATGCGCTCCGGGTATAAGCTGGCGAGGGAAAGGGAGAGCATGCCGCCCAAACTGGGGCCGACTACGGTAAAGCGTTCGATGCCAAAGTGGTTCAGCACTTGGATTTGCGCGCGTGCTTGGTCGTTTGCGTTGACGAGGGGGAAGCGGCTGCCCCAGGGTTCGCCGTCCGGGGCTATGGAGGTGGGGCCGCTGCTGCCATAGCAGCTTCCCAGGTAGTTGATGCAGATGATGAAGTATTTTTCCGTATCCAGCGGCTTCCCGGGGCCAATCATCCGGTCCCACCATCCTTGGTGGTTTTCTTGCTGCCAGAAGTTGCCTGCTTCCGGCAGTTCCGGGTTGTAACCGTGCGCATGGTGGCTGCCTGTAAGGGCATGGAAGAGGAGGATGGCGTTGCTCTTGTCCTCGGCCAGTTGCCCGTATGTTTCGTAGGCGAGGCAGATGCCGGGCAGGGTTTCTCCGGAATCGAAAGTGAAATGCCCCAGCGGCAGGATGTGGGTGCGGATGGTGCTGTTCATGGTGCGGTGGAAGGCGGTACGAAAAAAAGACCGGGGGGATGATTCCGGTCTTTTCTTCACTTCCGGCCACGCTGCCCGGAGGCAGGGGCTCTAAAAAAAGGGTTTTTACTTAACGCCCTTCTTGCTCAGGCGGGTTCCGGCAGTCGTGCCCTGACGAGCCTTGAACTTGGGATTGCTCTTGCAGATGACGTAGAGGGTGCCCTTGCGCTTCACGATCTGGCAGTCAGCGTGGCGGCGCTTCATGGATGCGAGGGAAGAAAGAACTTTCATGTTTCTGTCTGGTTTGGAATGTTAATTGGAGAAGAGCTTACGTGTCGGGACACAGATTATAGTCAGATGTGTTCGTTTGTAAAGACAAATTTGCGCAGGTCGGGCATTTTTTTGGTGAAGAGAGGTGAGAAGCTTGCGCTGGAATTTCCGGGGAGCCGAGAATTTCGCCATTTTGAGCATCCGTTCCATCTTTTACTTGTAGGAACCGGGTATTTTTGTTAAGATGGCCCGCAGTATGAGGAAGAAGGTATTGTTTATTATGCAACTGCCCCCTCCCGTGCATGGCTCAAGCATGGCGAGTGAATTGATACGGAAGGATGTTCATATCAACGAAGAGTTTGATTGCCGTTATGTGAATTTGTCGGCTTCCCGCCGTGCGGATGAGGTGTCGAGTTATTCTATATTGGGCGTGGTGAGAAAGCTGTGGCGTTTTTTGGGTGCTTTTTTGAGGACTTTGGGGATTTTGGTGACTTTTCGGCCGAATGTGGTGTATGTGACAATTACATGTTATGGGGTTCCTTTTTTGAAGGATGCACCATTTGTGCTGCTGGGCAAGAGCTTTGGCTGTAAGGTGGTGCTTCACCAGCACAATAAGGGCATGTCTGCTTATGTCGATAAGCCGGTGTTTCGTACCTTGTTGCCCTTGGTGTATCGGGGGACAACGGTAGTGTTGCTTTCGGAGCGTTTATATGAGGATGTTAGCCGTGTGGTTAGGCGCGAACAAGTAGTTATTTGCCCGAATGGCGTATGAAGGAAGTGTTTGAATTTTTGTACCTTGGGAACCTGATGGCGGGTAAGGGCGTGTTGGTTTTGCTGGATGCTTGTGAACAGTTGAAGGAAAAACCGCTGGCGTTTATTTGCCATGTTGTGGGTGCGTCAAGTCCGGAGTTATCTGTGGAGGAAGTGCAGCAAATTGTGCAGCAAAAGGGATTGCAGAATCATGTGGTAGTTCATGGGCCGTTGTATGACGAGGAGAAGGAAGCTATGCTGGAGCAGGCTGATGCTTTTGTTTTTCCTACTTATATTGATTGTTTTCCCCTGGTCGTATTGGAAGCTATGAAGTATTCTCTTCCGGTTATTTCGACAGAAGAGGGAGCGATACCTGATATGGTACAGGATGGTGTAAATGGTATCCTGACAGAGCGAAGAGATGCGCATTCGCTGGCTGCGGCGATGGACCGTATGATTGAGGACCCCAAGATTGCTGCCTGTATGGGGCGCCGGGGGGCGGAGATATACCGCGAGCGTTATACTGTTGACTGTTATTTGCAGAATATATGCGATATTCTGCACCGGGAATAGGAAGAATATGCGGTGTGCCGCCCATCGGCCGGATTCTTTGAGCTAAGTGGGGGGCGTGTCGTTGCATTTGCCTTGCCATCCCTCAGGAGATGGCAAACGGAATCTGCTCCAGAGTGGTGTGTTCCATTTGCAGGGAGAGCAGGAACTTGCGGAGCAGTAGGAGGCTGGCGGCGGCATCGAAGAGGGCATCGTGCCAGTGCAGGTGCTGTGTTCCGGCGGTTTGTACCCATTGGCGGATTTCCTCCTCCAGCCCCAGAGCCCCGCAAACGCAGGAGAGGGTGTAATCTCCCAGCCGGGGGATGGCTTGGCGTGCCAGTTGGAGGGTATCCAGCCAGGGGCCGAATCCGTGCCCGGGGAAGGCTCGCAGGAAGCGTTTTTCCGTGGAGGGATTGTGGCCGATTACCAGGGCGCCTTGCAGGTGCAGCTTCAGTTCCGGCCAGAGGGTGGGAAAGTCCGGGGCGTTTTGTAGGTGGGCCGTGGTGATGCCGTGTACTTTGGAGGCGCTCCAGCGTACCGGGCGGGTGCAGGCAATATAGCTGGTGAAGAGGCTCGGTTGTTCTTCCGATAAGCGCTCCAAACGCACGATGCCCACTTGAACCGGCTGGTCCGTTTCTCCGGGGGCTGCTCCGGCGGATTCAAAGTCGATGGCGGCGAGGGGGATGCTTCCCAGTGTGCTGGAGAGGGGGAGGGGCACGGTGTCAGGCGCGTTGGAAGAACCGGCGAGCCTTGCGGATTTCGCTGCTCAGGTTGTCGATATCGCAGGTGAGGAAGCGGCCATCTCGGTAGAGTTCCCGGCCATCCACCACGGTGAGGCGGTTTTCCAGCCCTGTGGCGGCGTATACGATGTTGGAAACGATATGGTGAATTGGCTGCATGTGGGGAGCTGAGAGATCCAGTGCAATAAAATCTGCCCGCATGCCGGGTTCCAAACTGCCGATGAGGGGGTCGTGCAGGGCGGCGGCGCCACCACGGGTGGCCATATCCAGAGCCATGGTGGCGGGGCAGGCCGTAGGCTCCAGCGTGGAGAGTTTGTGCATAAGGCTGGCTATGTACATTTCTCGCACCATGTTCTGGGCGTTGTTGCTGGCAGGGCCATCCGTGCCCAGGGCCAGGGCAATGCCGGCTTTTTGCATGGCCATGATGGGGGCGGCACCACTGGCCAGTTTCATATTACTGGAGGGGTTGTGTACCACGGTGCAGCGGTTTTCTGCCAGTAGTTCGATATCCTCGGCATCTGCGTGAACCACATGGAAGAAGGTGCTATCCGGCTGGAGGAGTCCCAGTTCTGCGCAGTAGGGGATGGGGCGTTTGCCGAAACGCTCCAGACAGGTGGCGGTTTCGTTCTCCGTTTCTGCCAGGTGCATGCCAAAGAGAGCCCCGGTCTCATCCGCCACGGCGCGGCAGCGTTGCAAAAGCTCGGGATTGGTGGTGTACGGGGCATGCGGTACAATGGCTTGGCGGATGCGCGGGTGGTTCATCCATTCCTGCGCCAAGCTACGGGTTAATTCAAAGTAGGCTTCCTCATCCGGGCAGCTTAGGGAGGGAAAGTATTGGGTGACGCTTTCGCCAAGCACGGCGCGAATGCCCATGCGATCTGCCGCGCGGAAAACGCTGCGCTCGTGCATGTACATATCGTAAAAGGCGGTGGTGCCGCTGCGTACCATTTCCGCTAATGAGAAAGCGGCTCCAAGTTCCACCAGCTCCGGACTGAGTTTGGCTTCCGCCGGGAAAATATCCTGCGTAAGCCAATCCATGAGGGCTTTGTCATCCGAGTAGCCGCGCAGCAGGCTCATGGGGATGTGCGTGTGCGCGTTGATGAGCCCGGGGAGAATGGCGGCTTGCCCTAAATCGGTGCGCTTGGCGTCCGGGTAAAGGATTTCCAGTAAATCCGCATGCCCGACGCAAAGGATTTTTCCATCCTCCACGGCGAGGGCGCCGTTTTCGATGATGTCGCGTGCATCGTTTTGGGTGATGACGTAGGCGGCGGTGTAGAGGGAAATCATGGCCGGAGAGAAGGGAGGACGGTTACCAGAGAGTAATGGCGCAGGTGATGATGGCGATGCCGTATGCCGCTCCCAATACGTTGATGGTACCAAGGAGGAGGGGGCGGGCTGTTAATTTAGCCATCCAATCGCGGAAAAGGTAGGGCTTGGCTACCCAGAACATGGCTGCCGTGAGTACCGGATACCACCAAATGGGAATCAGGATGCGGCTGAGGGGCTCTTTCAGGAAAGCTGCGCTCATGGGGACGAGTGCCATGAGCAGCAGGAACATTCCCAACGCCCGGGGAAAGAGGTTTTCCTTGGCCATGCTGCTGAGGATGAACCAAAGCACCGGGCAAAGAATGAGCAGAATGTGCCGGAATCCCTCAAACTGGAATAGCGGCATACACAGGGGATTCCATTCTGCATCGTAGAGCAGCAGCGCCACCCATACAAAATCGATGCCCAGCAGTACGGTGCCGGCCAGTGGGGCATCGGATGCTTGGGTGAGCAGTGCCCGCGTGGCGGTGGGCCGCAGCAGTGCGATAAAGTGGAGAAGGAATAGTACCAGCCCCATTACCAGCCCGGTACTTGCTAAGGGAAGTGTTTCGTAGATGTGCATAGCGGTTGAAAATGAAAAATTAGGCCAGAGCGGGGAGTTCTTCGTCTTCCTCGTCCTCATCGGAGTGGAGGGGGGCGTATTCAATGCGGGTTTGGGTTACGCGGCGGCCATCCGTTCCTGTTACGGTGATGAGGTATTGCTTTAGGCGCACCTGCTCATCGCAAACGGGCATATGGCCCAGTTTATCCGTAATGTAGCCGCTTAGGGTGGAGATGCCGCCATCGCATTCGATGCCGCCGATATCCGGCAGTTCCTCCTCGAGGTCGAAAAGGGGAATGGTGCCGCTGGCAATGTATTGCCCCTTGCCCACGGGGAAGAAATTGCGCGTGGCTTCCATTTCGAATTCGTCCTGAATATCGTTACCCACAATTTCCTCCAGCACATCGTCCAGATAAACCATTCCTTGTGCTTCGCCGTATTCATCCACCACAAGGGCGAAGTGTGTATGCTCTTTGGAGAAGAAGTCCAGCAGGGTATCCAGTTTCATCATCTCCGGTACCACTTTCAGCTCTCGGCTCTCGCTCAGAATATCGCGGTTGTTGGCATGGAGCAGCTGCAAAATGTCCTTCACATGCACCCAACCCTTCACATGGTCCAAATGCCCGGAGACGAGGGCGAAGCGGCTGTGGCGGCTGCGGAGTACCTGCTGTAGGTTATGCTCGAAAGGCTGGTTAATATCGATAACTTCCACCTTGCTGCGGGGAACCATGATATCGCGCACGGAGCGGTCGTTAAGCTCCAGTGCATTCATGGAGATTTCCGCTTCTGTTTCCGTTACTTCGTTGCTGCGGCCGCTTTGCTCTACGATGAGGGCAATCTCCTCTGCGCTATGGGTGGGATTGGGCTCATAATGCGGGTCCACCCCGAATACACGGTGGGCTATTCCGTTTGCCGTGTTGTTAAACAGGTGGATTATCCATTTGGTGGATTTGGCAAAACGCATCATCCAAACGGAGGTGAGCAGGGATATTTCCAATGGGTGGCGAATGGCCAGACTTTTCGGCACTAATTCCCCAAGCACCACATGGGCAAAGGTGAACAGTGCGTATGCCAATGTGTACGCGATGACATGCACCACCACATCCGATAAGTGCAGGAAGTAGCGCAGGGGCGATTCGATAAGGCTGGCGATGAATGGTTCGCCCATGGCACCAAGTGCCAGAGAGGCAATGGTGATGCCTACTTGGTTAGCCGAGAGGTAAGTATCCAGATGGCGAACAATGTGCCGCGCCGTGCTGCGGCGTTTGGCTTGGGCTTTGGTGTCCTCCTCGTTCTCCGCCAGCTGGCTTTCCCGCACGCGGGCACTGGCAAATTCGTTCGCCACAAAAAAGGCGTTCAGAAACAGGAAGAAACTGATGCCTATGAGAAAGAGCAGAATCTCACCCGCGTTGGGATAGGTCCATTCCAAGCGGGCAATTTCTTCAGGAGTGAGAAAGAAGGACATAGGGCAGAGTCTCAGAGTTTCTCGTACACACCTTCATCTCGCTTTTGGAGGATGGTGAATCCGGCTTTCCGGGCATCCGATACGGAAAGTGGAGCGCTGATACGGGGTACGTTCACTGTGCCAATCTTCTTGCGTACGGGGTTCTTGCAGTAAAAGCAGCGAGTAAGCGGCTCCCTGTCGAGAGGACGCATAATCTCAAACCCCCGGCGGCACATCGGGCACGAGTGCGCCGGGTCATCCGGTTGCTCAGAGATGTATTCGTAGATTGGCATAATGAAGCGCGGGCTGTCCCCATAGGATAGCCCGCGCCGTAAAATTGTCAAGTTTATAATGGGCTTACCAGCTGGACTTGGTAACACCGGGAATCATGCCGGCATTGGCCAGCTCGCGGAAAGCGATACGGGAAAGATGGAAACGACGCAGGAAAGCGTGACGACGACCGGTGAGTTCGCAGCGGTTCACCAGACGCACGGGGGATGCGTTGCGAGGAAGCATCGTAAGACCGATGTAGTCGCCTTCAGCCTTCAGCTTGGCGCGGAGGTCTGCATAACGAG
>CAYSYD010000074.1:0-10891 GCA_964435145.1 uncultured Akkermansia sp. | reverse complement strand
GGTAAACTCCTCGCGCCCCAGCAGGCGCTCCCCTGCCATCAACATGGCGATGACCTCCGCGTTGCTGTCGAACACAGGTTTGCCCACCAAGGCGGGTACACCGCATTCGGCTGTGTACTTACCGTCATCGTCCACCGGGGAAAGCACGGGCAGCCCGTATTGCTGGCCGGCAATGTAGTCATCCATACCATGGCCGGGGGCAATGTGAACCGCGCCTGTACCGGCATCCGTGGTTACATACTCGGCATTGATAATGAGAGATTCGCGGTCCAGGAAGGGGTGGCGGGCCGTCTTGCGCTCCAGTTCGGCACCCTTAAAGATGGCCAGCTCTTCCACCGGAGTCCACCCTGTTTTTGCGGTGAAGGTTTCCATCAACTCCCGCACCACAACCAGATTGCGCTCTGCGCCGTCCTTGGTGTAACGGGCTACCACATAGGTGAAATCCGGGTGCAACGCAATGGCTAAATTGCTGGGGAGAGTCCACGGGGTGGTTGTCCAAATCACCATCTCGCAGGGAATGCCCTGTACAGGCTCATCCAGCCGGAAAGCCACAAACACGGAAGTGGCGGTATCCTCCATGTATTCCACCTCGGCCTCGGCCAGTGCGGTGTGGTGAGCATAGCTCCACTGCACCGGTTTGAGGGATTGGTATACGGAACCGCTTTCTACCAGTTTGGCAAACAGGCGCAGAATCCAGCACTCGTACTCCGGCTGCATGGTGATGTACGGGGCAAACCAATCCCCGAACACGCCCAGTCTGCGGAAGGAAAGGCGCTGTTGGTCGAGGTAGCCTAAGGCGAATTCCGTGCAGCGGCGGCGGATTTCGGCCGGCTCCAGCCCTTGGGCTTCCTTTACCACTTTAGCCTCGATGGGCAAACCATGGCAATCCCAGCCGGGGATGAAGGGGGCATAGTATCCCGCCATGGTTTTGCTCTTCACAATCAAATCCTTGAGCACCTTATTCAACGCAGTGCCCATGTGTACATCGCCATTGGCGAAAGGCGGACCGTCGTGCAGCACGAAAAGCGGGGCATTCTGCGCCTTGCGGCGCGTGGTAATTCGCTCGTAGAGCTTTTCTGTTTCCCATTTCTCCAAACGTGCCGGCTCTTTCGTAGTCAGGTCGCCACGCATGGGGAACGTGGTGTCCGGCAGGAAGATGGTGTCTTTATAGCTCTTAGCGGGTGTACTCATACGCGCGGACTATACGCTTTTCTTTTCCTCTTGTCAATGCCTAAAACGGGCATGCCGCTCGGAGTGCGCGTTGTGTATCCCTATGATAATGAATTAGAGGGGAGTTTTTTATAATGTGTTTGTTTTCCGCATGAAATAGTATCCTTTATTTTATTATGTTTGATTCCACTTTTGGCTTGTGGTCTGGCAATTTTTTTGTTACTCTCCTAGTTGTACTCCGGGTGCTTTTCGGATGGAAGAGATTTCAGAAGTTTGGCTTCTCTTTGTGTTACGGTGTAAGTTTATTAGAATCAATGCATTGCGCCACCTTCCCAGTCCTGCTGTTATGAATGAGATTTTCTCTCCGAAGGGAGAAATTGCCTCCCGCTGGCTTAAATGGTTTATGGCTGTCTGCATGGTGCAGGGTGTATCAGCTCAGGAAACGGTAATTAACCACTGGTTTTTAGTGGATACGCCTCGGCCGTCCGGTATTCGCATTATTCCTGTATTTGGGGGTAAGGATGGTAAGGGTGTAGCAAATTACGAGGAGCTGTATGCGGATTACTTGGGACCGGCGGAGCAGGACCCGGCATTGCTTGCGGCTCAAATCGCGCGCGAGGGGCGCATGCGCGAGCAGGTGTTTGCTCTGGCGGAGAAGTATGTGGAGCAGGGGAAGGAACCGGAGCTGGCGTATGAGCTGGCTTGGGCGGAGGTGTATCGCCGGAATTTCCTGCCGGGGTATCGAGCCGTTGGCTCCTCCAAACTGGCGCGCCTTTTGGCAAAAATTGCCTTGGCCAATGGGGAGCTTTCCGGGCTGACGGAGGAAGATATCCAATGGCTTGTCGAAGCACTGCTGGAAACGGATGACCGCATGAGCGGGGCAGAGGCGCGGCGCTTGCTGCGGAATTTGGCACAGCAGCTCAAACCCTACCTGTTGGATAATTTTTTGGATGTGGGGAATCCGGATATGCAGCGGAATCTGGAGCAGCGCCGCAATAAGGAAATCATGCTGCGAGCGGAGGCATGCATGCGCGCCGGGTACGACCCCTACCTTGCCTATAAGACCGCTATTGCGCAGGTGCGCCGTGGGCAGTTTGTGGCAGTGCGGCATCATATTTTCACCGCTCCTTTGGGGACAGGATATTATGCAGCCATGCCGCAGTACCTTCCTGCTGCCCAAACGGGTAAAAAGAAGAGTGCTACAGCCCTCACGCTGGGGTCCGGCACGATGAGCGCTTCCGCTTTTGGCGGTGCTACGGAGCAAAACTCCGGTGCGGTGGAATCCGTACTTACCGCCTCGGCTCCCTTGCTGGCGCCGCCGTCTCAGTTCTCCCAAATGGAGGATGGCCCTTATGCTCTGGCGTATACCTCCACCACATCCGCTGCCGTACCGGCAGCGGTGGATGCCAATTACACCGTGGAAGATGGCACCCATACCGCTATTGTGGTGCGCTCCGGCGGTACAACGGCCAGCAGCGGAGGGCGGGATGGTTTTACTTCCTATTCAACAAGGCGTAACACCATTACTCTTTCCGGCGGTTCCGGCATCAGCAACCGCGCGGATATCTCCGTTTTAGAGTTGGAGGAAGGCGGTGCGCTCTACCTCGAATCCCGCTCCAATGCTTACCAAGGTACGGTGTACGTGACGGATATGGGAGGCTCGGAAAAAGCCGTACTGGGCACTTACGATACCTCCACCACGAATCTGGCGGCCGGGGGCTACACATGGAATATGGGCAATCTGGCCGGTAGCGGGGATGTGCTGCTGCGGGCGCATAATACAAGCGGAACCTCCTATTTTGTCTTTAATGGTACCGATACGGCAAATTGGTTCAGTGGGCGTTTGTCCATGACGTCGAATGGTGGTGCCGTACAGCTTCGTATGGAGGATTCCCGCTGGCAGAACACCGTGGTGGAGTTTTCTCTGGACGATAGCAATGCGCTTGCCAGTTTTTACGATACCTCCTTTGCCGATGCTTCCTCCGTGGCGATTTCGCTGACCGGGGATTCCTCCGTGGCCGGTTTGGAGGGCGGCGCTGCCGATACGGCTGCTGTGATTCATAACGGTTATACCCTGACGGTGGGCGATGAGAACTCGGAGCTGTACACCTACTCCGGGCGGGTGAATGATGACCTCTCCATAGAAAAGGTGGGGAGCAATACTCAGGTGTTCACCCATGAGCTGAATGCCGATTCTGTCTCCGTGAGCGGGGGAACTCTCCGATTCGATGCAGATTTGACCGTGGCAAATGCCATTACAGTACAAAGCGATGCCACGTTGGTCACATCGCAGGCTGTCAAGGCTAATGCGGTTCACCTGTATGGAGGCTCCACATGGAATCTGGGTGAGCAGAATTACCCCTTGAACCATGCAGAAAGCCACCTCTTTATTCATCAGGTGGAGGGAAATCCCATTACGCTCACGGGCGAATCCGGACTCACATGGGCGATACCTTCCTCCATCAATGTATCCGATGCCGGGGTGCCGGGGGGCACGCAGCCTCTTTTCGTGGTGGATGGCATTGAGTTGGATGTTACCCAATCCATTACCATCAGCGGTGCGATAAACTCGTACGAGGTGGGGGATTCGTTGGTGCTGGCTCAGATGGTGAATGGCGGCAGTGCTCTTGTGTTGGATTCGGCGGATACGGCTCATGTGGTGGTGCAGGGCACCGAGTCGGATTACGAGGGCGTGCTGAAAACGCAAAATGACTATCTGGTAGTGGAGATTACCGGCATTCGCGTGCCCACGCTTACCGTCAATTCCGGACAGGTAATCTGGGTACACCGTTTTGAGAACGAAAGCGGCCATACAGACGGCACGCTGGAGGGGTATATGCCTGCCTCCTTCAATTCCGGTAGCAGCACATGGAGCGGTACTCACATTTCGAATCAGGCGGAGCTTTCCAATTTGGAGCTTTATGAAGGAGCGCAGCTCTACCTCCGGGATGGTAATATGTCCGGCGCTACCATAAACTTCGATCGCACCAGCTGCGTGTATAATGGTAATATCGAACTGGTGTCTACCACTGCTTCCGGGGATGTGGTACAGCTGCATGCCGAAGGCCGCACTTGGAGTAACTGGTATTTAGGAGGCCGCCTGAGCGGTTCCGGGCACTTGCAGCTGGTAGCTCATGGTAACAATGCTTACGATACGGTGTTCACCTTCACGCAGAATGTGCCGGATAAGGAGTGGATGAGCGGTACGGTGAGTTTCCTTTCCCCGCGCGGCGGTCCCATCCAGCTCAACATCGGTAATATCTATAATGATATTCATGGTGATGGGCGCTGGCACAATGTGGTGTTCGATATGAGCAACCCCACCCCCTCCCAAGCCGGGATTTTCTCCACAGAACGCGACAGGGCGGAGGTTTTTGTGCTGGGGCTGGAGGGCGATGCCCATGTGGCCGGCATTATCGGCGGTAATACAGGGAGCTATTACAGCGGCGTGACCACAAATATCACGGAGGCTAACAAGTACTACACCCTGACGGTGGGTACGGAAAATGATTCCGACCATTACTCCTTTGGCGGTGTGCTGGGCAGCAATACCTTCTACCGGGGTGGTAATAATGCTGCTTACGAGAATGGTAAAACACCCCTTACCAGCCACGAGGAAAGCCTTGTACTCAAAAAATGGGGCACCAATCGTCAGGACTTCACCGGAGAGGCATACCTGAAACGAGCCGAGGTGGAGAGCGGTACGCTGGGCTTGCTGGGAACTACGGTAATGGAAAATCTTGTAGTGCTTGGCGGTGCCACAGTGGTGACGGATGGCGATTTCTCCACAGAGTTTGCCCACCTGCGCGGCGGGGCAAATTGGGTGCCGGAGGGGGATTTGGACAGCACGGCTACCACCTTCCACCTTCAGAATATGAAGGATGCGGAAGGTAATATGCTGCCCATTACCCTCAGCGGCAACTCCGTTTCCTGGATAACGCCCTCCATTGTGGATATTCGCGATAGCGGCATTACCTCCGCCGATTATAATACCGCATGGTTTTCCACGGAAGGTGTGGATTTGACCTTCTCCGAGGCATTCACCGTGAAGGGACTGGAGGTGCAGCCCGGTGGGCTTGTGGCCGTAGCCACGGTGGCCGATGGCACGGTAACCCTGCCGGAAGGTAACATCGGCGTGTACGGCGCGGATGGTAATGTGTACGAGGCTTCCATGCTGTACCGGCAGGGTACGGTGTGGATTCAGCTGGAGGATACGGTGTGGAATCCCCTGCCGGTGGACCAGGAAGGCTTCCGCTGGAGCGGCGAGGAACAAAATACCACACTGCCTAACCACTACGGCTTGGTGATGGGAGATATTTGGCGTGCCGATGGCTCCGCCGAGCAAACCGGCTGGCACGAGCAGAAATACGGCGATTATGCCCCCGGCGTCTTTGTAAATGAGCTGGGTGTCATCTTTGCCGATGCGAATGAACATGGCGATGACCCCGTGCGCCGCGTTCTTATTATGGGCGCGGTCGCTCCCGGGACAATCCTTGTTACTGCAGATAATTACAGCGGCCAAGTGGGTAACAATTCCGAGGCACAGCTCAAATACGGCTATGTATTCACTACGCTGGAGGGTATGGATGGCACGATTGTGGATGGCGCAAATATGCCCACCTCCATCGAAAAGACCGGGGATGCCACCTTGGTGCTGAATACGGCTAACTCCTTCTCCGGGGGGATAGATGTGCAGGATGGTGCCCTCTATCTGGCCACACCCGATGCCGCCGGCTTGGGGGCTATCCGCCTGCATAACGATCAGCGCTACATTACTTGGCGTGTGCAAAATTCCGGCACCATGGTTTCCTCCTCCCAAGTGGGCGCAGAGCTGATGGTGAATTACACCCACTCCACGGATACGGCTTCCGCATATCGTAACCCCACCGTGGCGAATGATTTGTACTTCTACGGTGCCAAGGAAGGGCAGGTGACGATTTCTTACGCCCCGGCATCCTACAACGCGGCCGATGGGCACGATGATTTCTCCGATGTGCCGCGCCACTGGCGTAACCTGACGCTCAGCGGCGCCATTCACGGCGAGGGCGACCTCCTGCTCAAAGGTTACACCTCCAGCTACACGGGCTACCACGACCAGAGCTACGTTTCCAGCTTTACCATTAACGATACCACCTCCAAGAGCGGGGAAAGCACCTTTGCCGGTACGGTGCGCCTGCATAATTCGGTGAATACATCCCTGCTGTCGTCCGATAAAATTGCCGGGCGTACAGCGGGTTCCGTGCAGTTGCGCCTAACGGATAAAGCCATGCAGTACGCAGAGGTGGACCTTACCCGTGAGCATGTGGCCTCCGTGAACGGAGATACCAACCGCCAAACCTATGCCAACATTCTTGTGGCTCACGGTGAGGTGGCTCTGCGCGGCCTTACGGCGGATTTTCTGGGGGCTGCCCATGTGTACTCCAATTCCGGCACCGGGGACTATACCCGTACGTATAACAGCAATTTCTCCCAAGAGGATGAGGTGTGGCGCGTGCGCACCGTGACGGATTCCATCTCCACGCTGCATCTGGGGCGCACCGGGGATGAGGCCACCTACGTCTACTCCGGAGCCATGGGCTATGCCCAGAGTTATACGGCCTCCCAGCAGGCACACATCCGCTATGGCGATGGCTTTGAAAGCGGCAGCGCAGGGGATAGTTTCTACAACAATGGGGATTCTTCCTATGGCAAGGAACTGCTGAGCGTGGTAAAAGAGGGGGATTCCTCCCAGTTCATTTACCAAGCCCGCTTGCAGGATGTGTCCGTGTATTCCGGCACGCTCGGCTTTAATACGCTGGAGTTGATGGGGAATCTTAACTTAGTGGACGGTTCCACTCTTGCTCTGGATGCCCGCTGTATTGATGGCGGCGGCACGCAGTGGAATGCCGGTACCTCTTATACCACGGTGAATGCCGGCAAAACCCTGACGGTCTATGTGCGCGAACCGGAGGGCGGCATGGCCGCAGAGCCCGGTACTGCCTGGGTGCAGGGAGATATCCGTTTGGACGCCGGGGCGGGGCTCACCTTCATGCTGAACAATGCGCTGCCGTCCACCGGCTACGAGCATGTGCTGCTGGATGTGGCCGGCACGCTCTCCATGTATAATGATCCGGAAAACATCCGCATTAACTTTAATGGGGTGGATTTCTCCTCCGTCAACTTCACGGATAAGACCTACTATTTGGCCGCAGCGGATGAAATCTCCATGCAGGGCAGCAACCTGACAAATGGTAACGATTCCTCGTCCTTCAACGATCGCATCATTACCCTTGGGTACGGCTATTTCGGCCTTTTGGATACTTATGATAGCTCTAACCCCGCACATCCCACCTACTCCACCGGGCGCGATTACCTCATCATGACGGTGACGGGTGACCCCCGCCGTACATGGCAGGGCCTGCTCTCAGACCCGCAGACGGGAAAACCCGTGGATGCCGTGTGGCGTGTGGGCGGGGCTAATACCAATGGCTTCGATTACCACTGGAAAGAAAATACCGCCTTTACAAATGGGCAGGTAGTCCTCTTCGGTAACTTGTACCAACCCACGGAGTGGACGGAAACTTCCGTGCTGAACAGCAAGCAATCCACCATCGTATTCAACCAAGGGGAGTACCTCCGCCCGGGTACCATTACCTCCGGCAGTGAGCTGGTGATTGATGAGCTGCCTGTACCTTACTTCAGCGATGAAACCGGTTACCAAAAGGTGGAAATCGATGGCGTGGTGGCTCCCGTGGCCGTCATCATCAACGCAGAGTACTTGGCTGCAGACGAAAAAACAACGCTGACGGACAGCACCAATTACTGGTTCCATGGCTCCGGACACATTGCCGATATCTTCGGGGATGAGGTGACACTGACAGAGGCGGAACTGGAGAACTTGGAGAAAATCGGCCTGACGGAGGAGTGGAAAACAACCGTGCAGAAAATGGGTACGGGTACGGCGGTGTTCTCCGTGGAGAATACCTACTCCGGCGGCACCATGCTGCAAGGCGGTCGCATCGTGATGCAGAATGATATGGCACTGGGCTCGGGGAAGATTACTATTACCAACGGCGCGGCCCTGCAAGGCGATTTCGTGGATGAAACCACCATTGGCACGGCTCCGGATACTTATTCCGGAGAGCTGATGACTACTACCACCATCCTCAATACCATTGAGGTGAACGAGTACGTGGACCCGGATGACCCCTCCTACCAAACCGGTGTGGATGCCCGCTTGGTGAACGGATACAACAGTAAGCTGGTGCTGGATAAGCTCGTGGGCGAATCGGATACGGTGGTGATGCTGCATGGTGTCTCCCTCTGCGAGGACCACTCCGCAGAGGTGTCCAATGGCCGCGATGATATGTTCCGCTATGCCGTGTACAAGGTGCTGGACCCCTCCGGTTTCTATGGCACGGTGATGATGGATGGCAACCTGTGGAAGAAGGAATCCTGGAAGTGGGATCCGACGAAGCCGGATATGGGTATGAGCGAGGCCGGCGGCAAAGTGCAGCTGGATATTATGTCCACCGCTAAATCCGATGACGGAGCCGACTGGACCAACGCTACCGTGGACCTTTCCCTCGTCAACGGCACGGAACGCACCGTCCTCGCCCTCGATGTGATGGCGGATGGCGAAGTCTGTGAGCTGAATACCGTGGTGGGTACCGGAACAAACTCCGGCGTGGTGAACATGAACAGCAACGCCATCGCCACCCTGAAGCTGATGGGACTGCGCGATGCCGCTTACGAGGGCGTATTCGGCTTCGGCGATTTTCAAGTGACGCTTGATTATACCTCCCCGGAGGGTTCGACGGATATGGCCGGCTCCACCCAGCACCACTTTGGCTCGGAGGGTAACGGCGCACTCAACGTCATTAAACAGGGTGTGGGTACCACGCAGAAGGTGCGCGAAGCCTGGCTCCACCAGCTCACAGTGGAAGGCGGTACATTCTGGGTAAACCACGCCCTTATTTGCCACGATATCTACTCCGGCTCCGGTGAACGCGTGTTCGTGGGCTCCGAGGATGGTATGGATTTTACCTCCGCTTATGCCCTTACCGTGGGTAAAGATGGCGTGCTGGCGATGAATAGCCACCTCTTCGAGGATGATGGTACAAAGCGTGATGCTTTGGTGGGCGTGCAGGCCGGTACGGTGGATGGCAGCAACCGCCCCGTGGCCTGGGTTCAGCTCCGCGATGGCGCCACGCTTTCTGCCCGTCAGGATTGGCACACGACCAAGCAGATAGATATTGCCCCGGGTGCGGCGGTAACCATCAACACGCACGATTATGTGGTGGATCCCGCCATTCCTGAGTACATGAAGGAAAACCCTGAGCTGGATGCCCAGTACCACCATAGCCACATTATCCAACTGCTGGGTACGCTTACCGGCCATAATGTGACCCTGACGGTGAAGAATGAGCAGGAAAGTGAGGGCGCAATCCCCGAGGAACTGGGCACAGCCGAGTATATGGGCTATGCCGCCGTGAAGGATTTGAATCAGATTTCCGGTACGGTGAATGTGCTGGATAATACGGTACTGCAAGTGCTGGAGGAGAAGACCCGCGATGCCGCCCTGCATGTGGTGGCGGATGGAGAGGAAGCCGCCGTGCAAGTGGTGGAAGCTGCACAAACTCAGTATGTGCAGAACCTTTCTCTGGGTGTTGCCGGAGGAGAACTCCTGCTGGGTGGCGAGGAGAAAACAAGCCTTGGCTCCGGCTCCTCCGCTCTGCGCGAGGTGGACGAGAACTTGGCCTCTTCCACCCCGGTGCAGGTGAAGGTGGCGGCTCGTGGCACAGCCTCCCGGTATGGCACCATGGATAATGTGAACATCGACCTCTCCGCTGCTCATGCCACGCTGGGCGGCAGCTCTGCCGCCTCCTCGGTGGCGCAGGATGTGGTGGTGACGGTGATGGACGATTCCGCCACACATACCGTACACCATACAAGCCTTTACACCGGCTTAGTGGAGCTGCAGGAAGACTGCTCCGTAAACCTGGCGGATACGGTGCTTATCGATAAGAACTCTGCGGTGCTGGGGCTTACGGCTCAGGAGGACGCCATGGAATTTTCCGAGGTGGTTGTGCCGAGTTTGGCGGCCTTCGCCGGAATTCAGCCTCCCAATACGGAAACCTCCGGCGAACGCGGGGAAAACGTAAGCGTTTCCGCCACCACCACCGTGCAGCTCACCGTGGCACCGGAGCGCCGGCTCTACCAAGAGGGTGGCAAAGCCATTTATTTGGCAAAGGCAGAGCAGTTTGCCGCCGTGGATGTGTATGGCAGCGGACTTACCGTGCAGCTTACCGATAGCCTTATTTGGAATGCCATGCAGGCCGGGGCAGAGTACATCGCCATCCAAATGGGAGGCTCGGGAGCCGGTTCCTTCTCCGGCAATGGCCGCTTCAATTTCGAATCGGATGGCTCCGGCGAATTCACGGAGCAATTTGCCCAAAATCGCAAGATGTACGATAACAACGGTAACGATATTACCGACCAGTGGGTATCCTCCAAAGTGGTGTCCGATTACATCGGAACTGCGGTCTCGCAGTATATGCTCTACATCCTTGTCCCGGAACCCGCCACGGCCACACTCAGCCTGCTGGCTCTGGCTGCCCTCGCCTCCCGCCGCCGGAGAGGATAACTTTTCCGCCTCGGGGGGAGGATTCCTCCCCCGAGTTACCCGTTTCCCTCTTAAAAAACTGGACATTTCCGCCGGAATGCGCTATACAGAAGATAG
>CAYSYD010000073.1:0-11297 GCA_964435145.1 uncultured Akkermansia sp. | reverse complement strand
CTGTTCTCATCGGGCTTTCGCCTTATGAGCCGGGAAACTTTGGGACACATGTGGCAAAACAATACACACAGCGAAAACACTATCCCATCAGAGTTCTTTCTTAGCAGCAAAGGCCTGACATCGAGCGTAATTCAAAATCCCGCCTATGACTCTATCGACATCCTCATAAGCAGCATCAATTATATTCCCCCTCATGGAATTGTCTTTCTCATATACGTTCGAGAATACCGGGTCTACTAAGCATCTGTTTCACCAGTTTGGTATGGTGGTTTTCTGCCGCCCAGAACAAAGGCGTTTCAATTTCATAAGTTTGCTTAATTAAGGGATTGGATGCCGGATGAGATACGACAAGTTCAAGCAATTCGGGAGATTCTTTTATCCAAAAAAAGAGCAAAATATCCTCATTCCCCGATATATGAAATGCGTTGGGGTTAAACTTCTCAGCGCCGGCAGCTCTCAGCAGTCGAACGCACTCTAAATCCAGCCTATCCATAGCTGCATCCAGCGGTGTTTCGCCTCTGTAATTTTCCGCATTGGGATTTGCCCCGGCCTCCAGCAGCAGGCTTACTATTTCAAGACGCCCCCACTTGGTAGCCTCCGTCAGTGGAGTATTACCGTTTTATTGACTGTCTCCGTTCCCACCCCTGCTGTAAGGAGCAGCTTCACCCGGTCGAGACGGCTATCCCAAATGGGCAATTTCAGCTCCTCCGGATAAGGTCCGGCATGACAACCTTGTTCTTTCAACAAAGAACACGCCTCCTCTCGCGGCAATGCCAGCAAAGGCGTATTCGGAGAGGCTCTGTTCTTGGGAGAATTCGCCTTATCTTTTCTGTTTTTACACAGCCTAATCAGCCCCCTCGATACACGCAAGAATGTATGCAATTTCTAATATTGTCAATAAAAGGCTCATCACCTGCTGCACTTCCGATAAACCTCATCATACAAACAGATGGACGCTTGACAAGGTATTGCAAGGGATGAAAATCAAGCGCGGACACTCGAATTCCCCCTCGCATCCGCTTTTCGGATTACACCACCCGAGCCGGAGCACTTATTTTCCCCATGTGGCAAAAAAGCCACATAGCATGTGGCCACATCTTCACCGTCCCAAGCGTGCAAATACTTACCGAGTGTGCTAAATACGTACCCGTATGAGCGAAATATACATAGCAATCCTCGGCATTCTCCTGCTGCTGGCCATTTTTGACCTAGTGGTGGGTATATCGAACGATGCCGCAAACTTCCTGAACTCGGCCGTAGGCGCTCGCGCAGCCAAACGCAGCGTCATTATGACGGTTGCAGCGGTGGGAGTGGTTGTGGGCGCGTCCCTCTCCGGCGGGATGATGGAAATTGCCCGTAGCGGAGTGTTTGTTCCGGCACAATTCAACTTTCAGGACATCATGATTCTGTTCTTAGCAGTCATGCTCACGGATGTGATTCTGCTGGATTTATTCAACACCTTTGGTTTACCTACATCGACCACAGTATCCCTCGTGTTCGAATTGTTGGGGGCAGCCATTGCAGTAGCCCTGTTCACCATGAATAGCGGACTTCCCGGAGTCTCCGATAATTTAGGGGATTACATCAACAGTGAAAAATCGCTCACCATCATCTCCGGCATATTCTGCTCCGTTGCCGTAGCCTTCACATGCGGCATCATCGTCATGTGGTTCTCCCGCCTCCTGTTTAGTTTCCGTTACCAGAAGGCATACAAGTACTTAGGCGCCGTTTGGAGTGCGCTGGCTCTTACAGCCATCACCTATTTTGCTATTTTCAAGGGACTGAAGAGCAGCCCCCTCATTGGCAAGGAAACACTGGCCATGCTGGATGCCAACATCGCCCTGTACACGGGAATGGCCTTAGTGTTCTGGTTTATCGCATGCTTTATTCTTCAGCATGTTTTCAAGGCAAATACTCTCCGGCTTACCGTGCTGGCCGGCACAGGAGCCCTTGCTCTTGCCTTTGCAGGGAACGACTTGGTCAACTTTATCGGCGTCTTTATGGCGGCGGAAAGTTCCGTACAAATTGCACAGGCGCACATTGCCGCAGGGGGGGAACTTTCCACCCTCCGTATGGGGGCCTTAGCCGAGCCCGTGCAGGCTAATATCTGGTGGCTGCTGGGCGCAGGCGGCGTTATGGTGGCTGCTCTGTACTTCTCTAAAAAAGCCCGCACTGTTACGGAAACAGAGGTAAAACTGGCACGCAGCAGCGCCGGCAGCGGGAAGGAGCGCTTCGGCTCCAGCCTTGCCGCGCGCACGCTTGTTCGCTACACGCTGAATGCTGCACGCATTATCGAAAAAATCACTTCCGCACCGGTGGCTCGCTTTGTGGGAGAGCGCTTCCGCCCCTTGGATGAAAGTGAAATGGAGGATGGCGCCGCTTTCGATTTGATTCGCGCCTCTGTCAACCTCACGGTGGCCGCCTTGCTCATCTCGTTAGCCACCTCTCTCAAACTCCCCCTTTCCACCACCTACGTTACCTTCATGGTGGGTATGGGTTCCTCCTTGGCTGACCGAGCCTGGGGACGTGATAGCGCCGTATACCGCATTACCGGAGTGCTGACAGTTATCGGTGGCTGGTTCCTGACAGGATTGGGCGCCCTGACCGCCGCCTTCATTACAGCCACCGTCATGATGTACGGCGGAGTCTGGGGGATTGCGCTCATGATGCTGGTGGCCGGAGCCATCCTTGTGAAATCCGCCATGCTGCACCGCAACAAAGACAAGCAAACCACAGTGATTCTGGATTTGACCAAAGAAAGCACTCTGAGAGAGAACGGCATACGCGCAGCCGGACGCTTAGGCCGAGTAATGGGCATTTACCGCGCCACGGTACAAGCCCTACTGGCAGAAGATCGCGATGCTCTTAAGTGCCTCCGCAAGAAGGCAAGAGATTTGAATAAAACGCTCCACCGAGTGAAGGAGGATGAAATTCTACCCACACTGCACGGGCTGGAGGCTTCTCTTGCCCCCAGAGGGCAAATGCTCTTCCGTATTCACGAAAGCAGCATGAGTGTAGCGGAAAGTCTCGTACTCATCGTGAAAGCCAGCTTCAACCACATTGATAACAACCACATCGGTCTCTCTCAGGAACAGGCTCAGGATTTACTCTCCATGACGGACAAAGTATCCGCATTCTTCCCGGATATGTGCCGCATTCTGGAAAGTGCCGACTTCTCCAATATGGACGATGTTATCCACCAGGCAGGAGACTTGAGCAGCGAATTCGCTGAATGTATTACCCGCCACCTCGTACGTGCCTCGGAGGATGAATCCGGCATGCGTAACAGCATCCTTTACCTCAACCTGCTGAACGAAACCCGCACAATGGTACGCAAGGCTTTCCTGTTGATGAAGGAGCAGCGCGAACTCTTCAGCGCCTAAACGGAATAAGTAGTACAACGCAAAAAGGTAACCGCCGCTTCCCAAGTATGGAGGAAGCGGCGGTTTTCCTATACGAATAATCTTATATTTACTGCTGAGCAGCCTTGCGAGCGGCCTTCTCTGCCGCCTTGGCAGCTTTGGCCGCCATCTTTTCCTTCTCCTCTGCGGAGAGAATACGGGGGAAAACCGGGCTGGGAGCCTGTACGGCATGACCATCCGCCAGCATGCCCCATGCAAGAGACTGAGGCGTAAGCCCATCCGCCTGTACCTGCAACTGCTCAAGTATACGGGCAGATGCCTCCGGCAGCACGCAGGCAATAAGGTAGCCCACCTGTGCGCAACATTCCAATAGATGAGCCAGAACCGCCTGCAACTCCGGCAAACGAGCTTCATCCTTGGCAAGCACCCAAGGCTGCTTCTGTTCAATAAAGCTATTGCACAGCCCTACCTGCGCATTCAACGCTCCCAATGCATCGGCGGTGTTATATGCATCCATACACGCACGGAACTTACTTACCGTCTCCGCCATGCCTGCACGCAAAGCCTGTGCCAATTCATCATTATCAAGGCTATCGTTCAACGTCACCACACCGCCGCAGTAGCGAGTACACATATTGAGGGAGCGATTGGTAAGATTACCAATATCGTTGGCAAGCTCTGTGTTGTAAATCATTTTCAGGCGCTCCGGGTCATAGTCACTATCGTAGCCGGTCTTTGTATCACGCACCAAATAATAGCGCACAGCTTCCGCACCGAAAGCATCGCAAAGCTCATTGGGGTCCACAATGTTGCCCAGAGACTTGGACATCTTTTCTCCCTTAATATTAAGCCAGCCATGAACAAGTAAGCGGGGCATTTCCTCATCCGCAAAGCCCATGGCATGCAGCATGCACAGCCAGTAAATGCCGTGTGCAGGCACTAGAATATCCTTGCCGATTACCTCGCACGCAGCGGGCCACAATTTGCCGAATTCCGGCAGATTACTCCCCGCCCCGGCCTTGTACCCGGCAAAGGAAATGTAATTCACCAGAGCATCAAACCACACATAGGTAACGAAATCCGGGTCAAACGGCAGCGGAATACCCCATGCCAAACGCTCTTTCGGGCGGGAAATACACAAATCCACCCCGGCGGCGCGTTCTATCGCATTCAAAAGATTTTGGCGGCGAAACTCCGGGGTCACCACCTCGGGGTGCGTGTTCACATACTCCCGGAGCCAATCCACATGCCGGCTCAAATTGAAATACCAGTTTTCCTCCTCCAGCTCAATCACCTCGCCCCATTCCGGGCCGAAATTTCCGTCCTCTCCGCGTTCCTTATCCGTAAGGAACTGCTCTTGGCGCACGGAATAGAAGCCTTTATAGGCTTTTTTGTACAAACATCCCTTCTCTTTAAGATCCGTAAGAATCTGCTGCACGCAAGCCTTATGGCGAGTATCCGTAGTTGCGGCCCAGCCATCGTAGCCAATACCGAGGCGCTTCCAGAGGGCTATAAAACGCTCCGTAACCATGTCTGCATATTCCTGAGGCTGCATACCGGCGGTCTCTGCTTTTTGCTGCACCTTCTGGCCATGCTGGTCCACCCCAGTAAGGAGGTACACCTCCTCGCCGCACATTCGGTGCCAGCGAGCCAGAACGTCCGCAAGGACTTTTTCATACGCATGGCCGATGTGAGGGGAGCCGTTGGTGTAATCAATTGCTGTGGTAATGTAGAACATGGCAGGCGGATTCTAGCATGGGAGTTTTCGCCAAGCAAGGAGAATCTACATGGTTGACAGAATAGAATCTCTCGCTGTTATTCAACAAATTTTGCACCGAGGATGTCCACAGATTATACTTGACCTCCACGCCATTACCGTCTATAATTGCGCGCGCGGAAAGTAACATCTTTTTATTTCATGAAATACAGCATATCAACACTGGCTCGAAAGACCGGCCTTTCCATCCACACTCTGCGATACTATGAAAAGGAAGGCCTGCTTCGATATGTTGAGCGCACCCCCTCCGGGCGCCGTATTTACAGCGAGGCAAGCATGGGGTGCCTTATGGGTGTGCAGTGCATGAAACAGGCCGGTATGACTCTGCCGCAAATTAAGGAATTTCTCGATGCCACGAAGGAAGGCGCTTCCACCCTCCCCCGTAGACTGGAAATGGTACTCCACGCCAAAGAACAGCTGCAAAAAATGATGGAATCCATCCAACAAGGGCTGGAACTGGCGGATTTCTTCATTGCCGGATGCCAAAAAGCATTAGAGGCAGCCAAGCAAGGAAAAAACCCGGACAAAGCATTTCCCTATATCACCCTGGACGGCATTGTCAACTTCCCCTTCATCATTACCGAGAATGGAAAGTTTGAGCCGGCCCCCCCGCCGGAAGGCCAAACCAAAGCCTCTGCAAAAAGAACCAACGCATGAAATCTCTCATTAAATGGGTACCCCTTGGAGGGGCAATTTGCCTTATCGTAGCAGCCATCATCATCGGCAACAACTCCCGCCGGGATGTGAAATCGCTCTACGATATGCTCCGCAAATACGAATAAGCCCCCCACAACATTCAGAACAAATGCCCCATGGAACGTGGGGTGAAGGGAGTGACACGCTCCTCCTGCCCATGGTGGATTTTTGTACCCCATTCGGCATCCGCCAGCAAGGCACGCCCTACGGCCAACAAATCCGCACTGCGGGCGCGGAATGTACGCAAAATACGTTCCATTTCTGCGTAGGGTGTTTCCGCGAACATGCCGGCTTGCCCCTCCGCTATCACCGGGCGTCCGCTGAGCAAACGAACCCACCCTGCAAAAGTTAAGCCGCTTCCGGGGAAAGCCGGCTCCGCATGGTGGCGGGAATCGCATTCAAAAATATCCACCCCGGCCGCCACAAAGGGCGCCAACAATTGAGACAATTCCTCCGCATGCCGAGCCAAGGGCGTATCCGCAGCCCCGGCCGGCCCCTGTAAAGAAATTCTCAGCACTATGGGAAAATTGCGCCCCACCGCTTTCCGTACGGCATAAAGCACATCGCATACAAAACGAGTACGCCGCAAAACATCTCCGCCGTATTCATCCGAACGGAGATTCGTACATGCCCGGAGAAATTGATCCAATAAGCCCCCTCGCCCGGCATTGATTGCAATGGCATCAAACCCCAAAAGTCGAGCTTTTGCCGCGGACTCAGCAAAAGATCGGCACACCATATTCATGCGGGTGCGATCCATAGGTCTGGTTAACTGTTCCAATGAGACGGGATGCAAGCCGGATGGACCTATGGGGGCCATTTCCGGATGGGGAATATCGCCTCGCAAGGGGCGCAGCATGCCTGCATGAGAAAGCATGGGCGCCATTCTGCAATGCGAGGCGTGCACGGCACGGCATATCGCCTTCCAAGCACGCAATGCGGCACCTCCCGCCATGAGGGGAGCCGCACTATCCGGAGAGGCAGCGGGCTCATCCACATAGACAGGCTCCGAAAGAATAAGCCCCACGCCATGCTGCGCACGACGCAAATAATACCGTAACATTTCAGCGGTCGGCACGCCCCCCGGGGAAAGCAAGCGTTCTACCGGCGCCATCACAATGCGGCTGGATAACAGCATTTTCCGATGCAGGAACGGGCGGAATAACACTTCAATCTCACGCGGGGCGGGAAACAGATGAAAAGGAGCATTCATACCACAGGACTTTAGATTCAAATCACTCCGTTAGCAAGAAGTTAGAATAACCGCCATCTCCGCTATTCCTCCACACAAAAAATGACAATTTGAACGTGATTCTCACTTGACGTCCGCAGGAAAAAAAGAGTAGGATAGATGGGTATGGTTCAATGCTCGATGACATATGAGGGAGGGCTTCACTGCCTGCTGAAACATGGTCCCTCCGGGGCTACGGTAGCCACAGATGCACCTGTGGACAACCACGGCAAGGGAGAATCCTTCTCCCCCACGGATTTGATGTGTTCCGCCATGGCCGCCTGCATGGCCACCATTATCGGCATCTATGCCGAAGAAAAAAAGCTGGACATGAAGGGCTTGCATATTACAGTCGGCAAAGTGATGAGTGCCAATCCCCGCCGTATTGCCCGCATTGAAACAGAGATTACGGTACCCCTTCCCCCGGATACGCCCCACAAACAAGCCATTATCGACTGTGCCTTGGGCAGCCCGGCCATGCGCAGCCTCCACCCGGATATTGAAGTCCCTATTACATGGAACTGGGTGGGTTGATATGCCTTGCGCGAACAACGCTCCATGAAACGCCTCACCTACATCTACTGGGCAGCCCCACTCACACTGGCGCTCAACAGCGTCCCCGGATTACTCGGGAGAGGCAACTATGCCCTATTGGCAGCAGGCATACTGGCCCTTACCTTGTGGGGAGTCGTTTGGATGCGGCTCTACACCAACCGCAAGCTGCGTCCGGAATTTGCCATCTTAAGCATCCTGCCCTCCGGAATCGGTTATTCCGTGGCAGCCATGGGTAGCGAAACGCAGGAGTTGATACAATCCCCCACTTGGCAAAATTTGTATTTTTTCCTTTGGCTTTCCACCATCTTCGTCTATCTCCGCACCCTCATCCCCGGGCCGAAAGAGAAGCAACGCCCGCTGAGGAATGACCCGGTATTGCTCTTTATAGGAATTCTGAGTACGCTTTACCTCCTTAGCTGCTGGGTTTCTTTCAACAATATGCTTTTCCCCACTCTTCATTAATTTAATCACACCAACACACACCATGAAAAGAACTCTGATTCTGCTTTCCATTGCTGTTGTTCTCAGCTCCTGCGCCGAGCGCGGAGATGTAATTGATGGCCATGCTCGTGTTCTCACAAAGACCCAGCCCGTAGTAGCTGCCCCCATACCCGCGGCACCGATTCCTGCGCCACTCCCGGCAGCAGAGGAAAAGCCCTCAATGTTCATAACACCTGCACCTGTTGCCCCCATACCCGCACCCGTACCTCAAATGGTTCCGGATCAGGAGCTGGCTCCCATTGCACCGGAGCTTACGACTCCTGCAGCAGCCCCTGCCCCCGTGATGACTCAGAACCAGCCCACAAACATTCAGGCTCCGACCCCGAAACCCGAGTCTGTTGTAGCCCAGCCGCAACCCATCAATGTGCAGAGCCCCTTCCTTACCCCTGTCCCGACACATGCCACCACGCCCCGGGTGGAGAGTAAACCGACTCCCGCTCCTGTTGTAGCAGTGCCCCGGTCGGAAAGCAAACCGGCTCCTGCGCCCGCCCCGCAACCGGTCATAGCCCAGCCGCAGCCCACGGATGTTCAAAGCCCCTTCCTTGTGCCTACGCCGCAGCCCACGGATGTTCAAAGCCCCTTCCTTGCGCCTACGCCGCAGCCCGCAATCACGCCCGCGCCCCACACAGTTAAACCGGAACCCACGGTAATCCGCCCGGCCACAGCAGCCTCCCCGGTGGCGCAGCCCCAGCCCAAGGTGCAACCCTACCAAGCACCCGGTACCGTTCGCCCCAAAACAAAGCGGAACTACCCGATTATGCCCGGGCAGAACCGCGGTCTGAAGTCCCGCCGCTCGGCCTATTAATTTCCCTCATCCATGGCCAAACAGAGACTTGATGTTCTGGTCACCACGCTGGGCCTGTGCGAATCTCGCGAGCAGGCCCAGCGTCTCATTCTCGCCGGGGAGGTAAGTGTTAAAGGGCAAGTTATCTCCAAACCCGGTACTAAGGTGGATGAATCTCTGCCCATTACCGTGCGGAATAAACCCCGCTATGTAAGCCGGGGCGGGCTCAAATTGGAAGGAGCGCTCAAAGCCTTCCCTGTACCGGCAGAAGGGAAAGTTTGTTTGGACATAGGTTCCTCCACCGGGGGATTTACGGATTGTTTGCTGCAACACGGAGCCCTGCGGGTTCATGCCGTGGATGTGGGCACAAACCAGCTCGTATGGAAATTGAGAAATGATCCGCGTGTAATTGTAAAGGAACAGTTTAATGCTCGCTACATGACACCGGAAGATTTAGGCGAAAAAGTCCAGCTGATTGTGAGTGATGTATCCTTTATCTCACTCACGAAAATTCTTCCGGCGGCATACGCCTGTTTGCAGGAGGGTGGCGACATGCTCGTCCTCATTAAGCCTCAATTTGAACTCCAGCCGGAAGATATAGGTCCCGGAGGCATAGTGCGCAACCCCGCCCTGCACGAACGCGCCATCGAGAAAATTCGCCAATTCGTGCAGAACGAGCTGCAGAGAGAGTGGTGCGGCGTAGCCGATTCGCCCATCACCGGCATGGAGGGGAACAAGGAGTTCCTCGCTTGGCTGCGTTAAATACCCAGCACCTCGGAAGCATCCACGGCTTCCTCCCCATGTATAAGCTCTGCTAAAACAGGGGCTCCCGTCAGCTCCGCCAAAAGGGATGCGTTTGTTACAGCTGCGGTATCCCATTCCTCATCCGGGTGGTTAAGAATAATCCCGCGCAGCTCCAAACCACGGGCTCGGATATCTGCGGCCGTAAGGGTTGCAAGGGCAGCTGCTCCGCGCTGGTTACGCACCACTAATATAACAGGCAGCTGCATTTCCTGCGCTAAATCCGCCATGGTATACCCGGCGGCAAGCGGGTCTGCCCAGCCGGCGCCCCCCTCCACCAACACCGGACCGCACTGCGCCTGCAGCGTGAGAAAAGAACGAAGCAATACTTCCGGGTTGATGGGTTTGCGTTCCAGCGCAGCAGCCATCATCGGGGCCGCCACCGTCCGAAGATAAAACGGGTTCAATATGTCCAGAGACAAGCTGCTATCCGAGGCATCGCGCATAGCGCGTGCTTCCGAACGCTCTCCGCAGGCCACCGGACAAAACCCAACGCCTTCCACTCCACGCCGACGCAAATCGCGCAACAAGGCACATATAACATAGGTTTTACCCACGCGGGCATCCGTTCCGGCAATAAAGAAATGTTCCATCATCCGCCTCCTTCTATTCCGGCACGGAAAGCCGGATATCATCTATACTCCATTCCGGGCTTTCGCCACGCACCAACAGGTGATTCACCATGAGCCACACCGCTACCGCGCAGACCAGACATATCAGCTTAGGTTTCCAGTTATGGATAAATATATTCTTAATCCTGTCCTTGCTCATCATGAGTGTAAAGAAGTTGCGTTAAACGCTCCGAAAGGAGATCCAAATTGATATTACGCTGGACCAGAGTCCCCACGGCAAGGGATACGGAGCCTGTTTCTTCAGAAACGATAATCACCACCGCATCGGAAGCCTCGGCCAGACCGATTCCGGCACGATGTCGCAAACCCATGCTGCGATCTTTTAACTCCCGGTCCGATACGGGCAAAATAGCAGCGGCAGATACTATGCGCTCGTTATCCACAATCACAGCCCCATCGTGCAACAAAGTCTTAGGCACAAAAATGGTCCCGATAAGCTCACGCGTATAAAGAGCATCCAATTCCGTACCGGTCTTCGTATATTCGGATAGCTTATTAGTGCGGCATATGGCAATAAGCGCACCATAACGCTTGCTCACTAAATATGCTACGGATTCACGCACGACAGACACAAAATCCTGGTTTTCCTCCTGCGTACCCAGCAGGCGCGACATCAGACGATTCGAGCCGAATCTTGCCAGAGCATTACGTACCTCCGGTTGAAACAAAACAACCAAAATTGTGCCCGGACCGATAATCAACCCGGCTAATTGCTTCAACACCACGGCATGAGTCAACTCCAACAAGAAATACCCCAAGAGAACGGTCGCCACCAAGCCTGCTAAAATTGCAGCCGCGCGGGAATCTTTTACAGCTCGGTACAAATAATAGAATAAAACCCAGAGCACCACAATCTCAAACAAAGCTCTGAGAATCTCAACCAAGGTCATGCCCGTATGTTACTATTTACAGAATAAGAAAGCAAGCGGAAATGCAGTTGGCGGGTCTGTTTCGGGTC
>CAYSYD010000072.1:0-11559 GCA_964435145.1 uncultured Akkermansia sp. | reverse complement strand
GGCCGCCCCCTCTGGGGATAATCGCATGGCCGGGCACAGCCGCGTGGTAGTGGAACTGCCCCAACTGCTGCAAGGGGAAACCCTCCGCCCGGGGCTTTACGTGTTGCGCCTGCGTTTCACTCCCAATGCTGCCGTGCGTGCAGCGGCGGCATCCATGGGCATAAACCCGGAATTACTGCAAAGGGAAGAACTGGCCGTATTACAGGTAACAGATTTACAACTCCGCCTCAGCACGGATAATTCCCTCGCACTTCTGACTCGCTTCTCCACCGGCCTGCCGGAAACGGAGGGGCAGTTGCAAGCCCTCGGCCGCCAAGGACTTTTCGGCACTCCCCTCCCCACGCCGCACGGCGCGGTGCAGCTCCGCCAAGTAGGGGGAGAAATCCTCATGGCCACCCGGGGGGAAGATTACTGCTTTGCCCCGCGCTATGGAAACAACTGGTTCCCGGATTGGGCGGATGATGACACGGCGGAAGAGCCGGATGCCGCGGACGCCGACCCGGAGGTGGAGCTGAAAGCCATGTTCTGGACGGATCGCGAACTCTACCGCCCCGGAGAAACCGTGCATGTGCGCGGCTTCATGCGCGCCGTGGATAAAATGAACCGCTTTAGCCACTCCAAGCACAAAAATCTGGACCTCGTGCTGCTATCCCCACTGGGGCAAGAGCTGGAACGCCGCAATTTCGATGTGGATGCGTACGGTGCCTTTGAGCAGAGCTTCCGCCTTCCCACCGGGCAGGACAACGTGACCGGAGCTTACCGGCTGCGCCTGCTCACCCCGCTTCCGCGGCAACTGGCAGCTCGCACCATACGCTGCGAGGTTTTCCGCCGGGATGCTTTCGATGTACAACTCCGCGCCACAGGGAGCCCCATTGCCCCTACGCAATTAGAACTACGCTTGGACGCTGCGGATTACTCCGGTATCCCGGTGGCAGGAGGGCGCGTGCAGTTAGAAATAAACGCCCCCATCCCCTTGGGAGAAGAAGGTGAAGCCCTGCCGGACAATAACCGGGAGGAACCCGGCTACACCCTGCGCCGACAAGCCACCCTGAATGCCGATGGCACCCTGCAATTCACCCTCCCCCTCCCGCCCATACAGAGAGAAACCACCTTGCACATATCCGGCAGCGTGGCCAATGCCCGGGAGGAATACCGCCGGTTCCGCCTGAGCCACACCCTCTGCCCGGCCGGCCTGCGGCTCAAACTCACGCCCGATGCCCGGCTGCAACTGCTGGATGCCCGACAAGATACTCCCTTGGCAGAGGAGCAGGAGGTGGAGGTACAACTGCACGGCACCCGGGAGGAAACCCGCCGGCTGCCCAATGGCTTCTCACTGGTCACCACATCCCCCTATCATCTGTGGGGGGAGAGCGTGCGCGTACCCGCCCATTCTGCCGCCGGTATTGAGCTACCCCTGCACAGCATCATCCGGCGCCTGAGGGATGCCGGCATCCCCTTGCAGGATAAATACACTGTAACCCTTTCCGGCAAGGACAGTGCCGGGCGCAACTTTAAGGAGCAGCGTCCGTTCTACTCCCATGGGCAAACTACGCCGCCCCTCTTCCGGCTAAGCCAGAAACACCCCGGAGCCACCCCCATGCTGCACTCCGCCATAGAGGGTACAGCCATCGCCATTGTGCGCTGTGGTGTACGCACCCGCTGCACCGCCATTTCGGTGCAGAAAGGGGAGCATCCCCTCGCCTTCACCCCGGAGGCAGAGGAAGCAGGGGAGCTGCAGCTCATGCTCCTGCTTCCCTATGCCGATGAGCATGGGCAGCATACCCTCCTTGCCACCACACAAGCCGCCCTTTCCTACCCGAATCCGGCACGTGATTTGGAGATTAGCCTGAATATCCCGGCACAAGCCCGCCCGGGCAGCACTCAGGAATTTGCCGGGCAAGTACGCCGTCCGGACGGAGCCCCCGCGCAAGCCATTGTTACCCTTTATGCAGTGGATTCCGGGCTTCTGAGCCTTACCGATTACCACCTGCCGAACATTGCTGCCAGTCTCTCCCGCACCCGGGCACCACAGCTCCACTTCCCGCCCATGCTGCAAAAAAAACGGGCATGCTCCTTTATCCCCCTGCCCGGTCTATGGCGCGGGGAAAGCCGCCCCACCGCCGGCGGTACATGGAAGCGGGAAGACTTTGCCGGCCAGCTCGAGCATGCGCCCATGCCCATCCTCATGAGTACCGCCACGACCGCCGCACGGGGTGCCGATGCGGATACCCGCTGGCTGGAGGGCATCTCCGTTCTCGACGAAGCGGATGAGGCAGCGCTGGAGCAGCCCCTGCTCCGCAAAACTACAAACGCCCGCCCAAGTGCAGCGGAGCCCATCCTCCTGCGCCACAATTTTGCTCCCTTAGCCCTGTGGCAAGGTGCCATACCCACTAATGCCGAGGGACGATTCAGCGCACGCGCCACCCTGCCCCACACCCTCACCACCTACCGCATCTATGCCGTGGCGGCCGATGCGGAAGGTGCCGGGTTCGGCTCCGAAGAGGCGGAGATGAACGTGCAGCAGCCCCTCATGCTCAGCGCCGCGGCGCCGCTCTTCATGAGTACGGGAGACCGCCTGCAAATCCCCCTCACCCTCACCAACAACAGCTCCGCCCAAGGCACATGGAAACTGGCAGGCTCCGGCACAGCCACCCCGCAGGAAATCACCCTCGCCCCCCATGCGGAGCATACCTTCCGTTTCGAGGCCGCCCCGGATGCCGAAGGAGATTTCCACATGCAATGGGTAGCCACCGGCGAAGGCGGGCAGGATGCCACCGCCATCACCATCCCGGTGCGGCGCCCCGTCCCCTTGCTCAAGGAGGTACACCACCTCCTGCTGGCAGAAGGAAGCAAGGCACTGAATCCCGCCTCCCTGCTGGGTAAAGAACTGGCGGATTCCACGCAAGGCACGCTGGAAATCCGCCTCTCCGCCAACCCGCTGCTGCACATGGCCGGCAGCGTGGAAATGGCACTCCAATGCCCCTATGGCCACACGGAGCAACTGGCTTCCTCCATGCTGCCGTGGCTCATGTACGACCGCTTAGCCCCCCTTTCCCCGCAAATGGCTGCCACTCCGGCAGACCAAGTGCCGGAGCTGCTCCGCCAAACCATGCAGCGCCTTGCCGCACGCCAACAGAAGGATGGCGGCCTCTCCTATTGGAGCGGCGGGCACGAATCCAGCCTTTGGGCCAGTGCCCATGCCGCCATGGTACTCCAAATGGCACAGCAACACGGCCATACCCTCCCGGAGGGGCTGCTGGAAGGGTTACAGCGTTACCTCTACGCCGCAGAACTCAAGGAGGCTTCCCCCCTTACCCGCTACCAAGTGGCACGGCTCAAGGGTGAGCGCTCCGCCATGAAAGCCGCCCTCGCCGAAGCCGGACAAATTGCCCGCGAGGCGCAGCAATGCCCATGGTGGTGCAGCGGTTCACTCGCAGCGGACATCACCTTCCTAAGCTACCTCATGGACTACAATGCAGGCCGCTACGAAGCCTTCCTAACTTGGATGCGCAGCCGAGCGGCCGACCCGCGGCACCAAAGCTCGTGGCGCAGCGCATGGGCCATCACCGCCCTCATGGAATACGTGGGCAACTCCGCCGGAGCCGCCGTGGAATCCGCCGTGCGCCTTCCCAATGGGCAGCAGCTGGAGTTGCAGCGCGGCATTACCACCCTGCCGCTTGCCGCACGGGGTACCCGCTTGGCGGATGCCGCCGCCGGCATTACCCCGCTGCGCGGAAATACCTATGCCATCGTACAAGCCGCTGCTCTGCCCCCGCAGGAGCAATACCCCGGCATTACCGAAAAAGGCTTGCAAATAACCCGCCTTTACGAAAAACAAGGGGAAGATGGCGTGTGGCGCCCCGCCTCCGAATGGAAGGTGGGAGATGTGGTGCGCATCTCCCTCACCTGCGCCAAAGCCGCCCCGGAACTCCAGCATTTTGTACTGGAGGATTACCTGCCCGCCAGCATGGAAGCCATTAACCCCGCCCTGCCCACTCAGGCAGCCGGGCTCCCCCCCGCAGAATGGAGCCCGGAGCTGAACCACCGCGAGTACCTCGCGGACCGCGTGCGCGGCTTCGGCACACGCTGGACCGGTCAAGGTACTCTCAATATGGTCTACTACGCCCGCGTCAAACGCGCCGGCACAGCCACGGCTCCCCCAGCCCAAGCCCAGCTCTTTTACGAGCCGCAGGTATACGGCCTCTCCCCGGCAGCCACTCACAGCTCCCACCCCTAAAAATAAGCTCCTGTATTCCCCCGCGCATACCCGGCATACATGGCCGCCCCGCATATGGGCGGCCTTTTTGTCTGCCCCACGCCCGCCGGAATGCACCCGGCATGGGAGAGAATGCCAAATTTGGCTTGCGTTTCAGCAGAAATTCGGTATGCTAGTGCCAGCGGAGCAGACACGACCCCGCGGTGTACCGTTATGGCTAGCGACAATCTTCAGGAAATCGAGACCAATTTCATGTGCGACCCGGATGCAGACGGCGGATTCGTCTACACCACTGTGGAGGCCGCAATCAACTGGATGCACAAGTACTCCCTGTGGCCGATGCCCATGGGGACCTCCTGCTGCGCCATTGAATACATGGCAGCTTCCTGCTCGCGCTACGATATTTCGCGCTTCGGTGCGGAAGTGAACCGCTATGCTCCGCGCCAGGCGGACTTCATGTTCATCTGCGGAACGATTACCTACAAGATGGCCGCATTGGTACGCCGCATTTGGGACCAAATGCCGGAGCCGAAATGGTGCATTGCCTGCGGTGCCTGCGCCTGCACAGGCGGCATGTTCCGCAGCTATTCCGTGATGCAAGGCGTGGATAAAATTGTGCCGGTGGATGTGTATATTTCCGGCTGCCCCCCCCGCCCGGAAGCCCTACTGCAAGGCCTTATCACACTTCAGGATAAGATTATGGCCACAGACCACCCGCTGAAAGGCTTCTTCAAGGAACACGACCTGCGCAAAGCGCCGAATGCAGGCACCATTCCTGCCAACGTCATTACCCAGGACTAAACCCATTCCCCCGTTTTCTCTATGTCCACGCTTTCTGAACTCCAGACCGCAGCCGCAGAAAAGATTTGCGCACGTTTTCCGCAAATTACCCGCAAAGAATTCCGTGGTGACATTACCCTGACCATCCGGCCGGAGGATTTGGTGGCCGCCATGCGATTTGCCCGCGACACCTGCGGATTCGATATGTTGGTATGCGTTTCCTCCGTGGATCATCTGGGGCAGGAGCCCCGCTACGAGGTGAACTACACCATTACCCAAGCGGAAACCGGCGCCAACCTGCTGGTACGCACCCCCGTGAGCGAAGCGGAGAATGCCGTACCCAGCGTGGTACCCGTGTGGCGCTCTGCCAACTGGCTGGAACGCGAGCAGTACGACCTGATGGGCATAGAATTCACCGGGCATCCGGATTTACGCCGCATCATGATGTGGGAGGGCTACCCCTACCACCCGCTGCGCAAGGACTTCCCGGTAGCCGGCAAGGATTTTGAGCAGGCAGGTGTGGCCTTCACCCAAAAAGCTCCCACCGGTGGCGCCCCCTTCATTACCGTACCGGGTGGCAAAACGGCCGCAGACCGCGAGCCGCGCTCCCGAGGCTAACGGGAATACACGCCCCCGCAGCCGCGCATTTCCACCTCATTTTCACCCCATGAAGCGGCTTTTCCACACATTTCGCCCACTGCTGCCACTTACGGCAGCAGTCGTGGTATTATCCCTATCCGCCTGTGTAAGCCAGCGTCCCCACAGCCCGGTGCAACCCATGAGAGGAATGCGTGCCACACTGGAGCAGCAAATGGAACTGATGCAGCCGGAGGATTGGCTGCTCATCGCCCCGGAGGAGAGCGTGGTACAAGCCACAGCCCATTTGGCACCCCAGCAGCTGGTGCTGGATGCCGGGAGCCCCGCCGTGCTGCGGGAAGTGCTGGATTTGCTGGAGAGCGAGGGCAAGCTGGAAGCCCAGCTGCTTGTAAGCCGGGAATCCACCCAATCCTTTACCCCGGGAAGTGCCCGCTACCGCCGCCACCTCCGCAGCCTGCTGAGCGGGCGCTACCACCGCCAAGTGGATGAGCGGGTTATTGCCGCGCAATTACGCAGCTGCGCCCCGGGCTGCCATGTACTCATTCTGCGCACCAATACCACCCAGCCCCACAGCACCATTGCCCTGCGCCTTACCCAGCCCGTTAACTACGAACCCCCGCCCCTTCCCATAGGCGGGATTGATTACCAGCATGCCGATGCTCAGCCCTGACCAAGACCCCGTAGCCCGCGCTCAAGCATGGGTGGGGGATGCCGTACTCGCTCTCTATGTGCGCGAGTGGATTCTCTCCTTCCGGGGGGAAATTGATGGTGCCCTCTTCGTCGAATTCACCAGCAACAACTTCCTGCGACTCACGGGTAACGCCACGGGAGTGGAAGCCCAAATAGGCCGCATATACAAGGCGGAGGGGCTCCGAGCAGCCAATGCGTGGATTGAGGAAAACCTGCGCCCCCGCATGGAGCAACGCCTGCACAAGCTCCGCTCCGTTCACCCCCACCACGGCAAAAAATAAACTTTTATTCCCTATCCTATGAAACTCGTTAGCTGGAATGTGAACGGCATCCGCGCCACTTTGGGTAAAGGCCTGGCCGAGAAAATGGATGCCTTGCAGGCGGATGTACTCTGCTTGCAGGAAGTAAAAGCCCGCCCGGAGCAGGTGAGCGACCTCTGGCTGGCTTCCTGGCCCTACACGCTGTGGAACCCGGCACAGCGCCCGGGCTATTCCGGCGTACTCATTCTTTCCCGCACGGAACCGCTCAGCACCCATCTGGGCATTGACTGCCCGGAGCATGATACGGAGGGGCGCGTGGCCACCATGGAGTTCCCGGATTTTTATTTGGTGAACTGCTACACCCCCAATTCTCAAAACGAACTGGCTCGCCTGCCCTACCGCCAAGAGTGGGATGCCGCCTTCCGGGCTTATGTGTGCCGCTTGGCGGAACGCAAACCCGTCGTCTTCTGCGGAGACCTCAACGTAGCCCACGAGGAAATCGACCTAGCACGCCCGGCGGCAAACCACTTTAGTGCCGGCTTCTCGGACGAGGAGCGCGCCGGCTTCTCCGCCCTGCTGCAAAGCGGCTTTGCCGATACTTTCCGCCGCCTCCACCCGGATGCCCGGGATTGTTACTCCTGGTGGAGTTTCCGTGGTGGTGCCCGCGCTCGGAACGTGGGGTGGCGTATTGATTATTTCTGCGTATCGGAATCCCTGCTCCCCCGGGTGCAGAGTGCCGAAATCCATGCCGATATTACCGGCTCCGACCACTGCCCGGTTTCTCTGGTACTCGCCTAAGGCTCACTCCGGCAAGCAGCCTTCCCACCCCCTGCTACATACAAGCCCAGCGCGCACCCGCCAAAGCAGGTGCGCGCTGGGTGTATTGCCCTCTTTACGGCAAAATATCAACCCCGGCGGCGGCGGAAGGCCAACGCCGCGAGAGAAAGCAGGCTCAGGGTGCTTGTGGCAGGTTCCGGCACCGTCGGCAAGGTAATATCCACCACATTATCCTCCGAGCCGGTGTAAGTATTACCCTCCACCTCGAGGGTGAGAGCGCTATAATCCTCGTTCACATTCGAGCCGAAATCCACTTCCACTCCGGTATAGCCGGCAGCCACAAGGCTATCCACATCCATATCCACCGTCAGGTTGCCCGATACGGTGCATTGGAAAAGATTGCTCAAATCCACCCGCAGCACACCCTCCTCGGGTTTCAACTCCGGCAGGGTAATCTTCAGTGTGGCGTTAGAGAGTACAATGCTGCCCTCTGCGCCCACGGAGAAAGAGCTGGCGGTATCGAAGCTCACATCCGAAAGGGCGAGGGTGGCCTGCGAGGCAAGGAAGTGAACATTCTGCATATCCATACCGGACATTTCGAAAGAGGCACCCGTGGATTCCACCCACATATTTTGCATGCTACCCCCTGTGCCACTCAACCCGGTGGCAGCAATAGCAGCACCGGAGAGCGTGGCGGTTCCCTCGGCGGAGCGGAGGCTCAGCCCGCCCTCCAACAGCTGCACACTGCCCTCCCTGAGGCTCAGCGAGGCTTGGGAATTAACCGTAAAGCCCTGCGCCTTGAGGATGGCACCATCCTCCACAGCCAGCGTACCATTGTGTACATTCATAAGAGCAGCCACACTGCTGGTGCGGGAGGCTTCCAACTCTGCGGCAGAGGCTGTGGCTTTAACAGCCAGCAAATCCTGCTCTGCGTATTTGCCGCTAAAGAGAACCGTGCCTGTGGCAGCCTGCGTATGGCCGTTTTTATCCGTGTAAGCCTGATTCACATCCGCCGTAAGCGCATAGGAGGAGGAATTGGGAGCGGCGTACAGAGAATCGTAGAAAGCAATGCTGCCCCCGGCAGCAGCGGAGAGATTCAGCGCACCCGTGCTGCTCTTCACCGCCATATGCACGCCCCGGAGGATGGTTTCGGAGCCATTCTGCTGCACGTTGCCGCGGAGTTCCACCTTCTCATTCCCGGTGATATTAAGCTTATCCTGCACCCAAATAGCAGCACCCTGAGCCTTACCCGTACCGGCAGACACTACCTTATTGCCGCTAATGTCCACAAGACCGCCATTGTTGGAAATATCCACCACCTTGGCATTAAGCGCACCGCCATATACATTAGACGATGTGCTGGTGGAGGAGGCGGAGTTCCCCGTGATGCTCACACCTTCGGTATTGCCGTTTATTGCAATATCTCCGTAGTAGCTGCTGTTCCAATACATGGCCACGGCACCGCCCCAAGCCAGACCGGTGGAACTAATGGAGTTATCGGAGATATCCACCTTCTTATTATTGCTCAGGGAGACAGTACTGCGAGCATCGGCACTAATGGCACCACCATACAAAGACGAACCGCTGAGCTTGTTCCCTGTAAACTGCACAAGCCCGGTGTTTCCGTTTACCTGAATATCGGAGCCGGAATTACCGCGAATAGCACCGCCGTATTTACCGGCTGAGTTATTGCTAAAAATCACATCACCCTTATTGTTATTCAAATACACCTCACCCAGCGTTCCTGAGTTGCTGCCCCCATTGCTGAAAATGGCACCGCCGCTGTTCGAAGCGGTATTCCCCTCAAAAAGCACCCCATCGTTACCGGAGAAAGTCAAATTCCCGGCGTTGGAATAGCCCAGATAAATGGCACCGCCATCGTATGCCGCATTAGAGGCAAAGGAAATCTGCCCGCTATCCGCCAGCGTGACCACCTCCACGGAGGAGCTGCCACCGGCTCCGGCATGCAATGCACCACCAAGCCCGGCACTATTTCCGCTAAAGGTAATTCCGGCGGCATTGCGGCTCATCGTCAGCGTCTTTCCCGCATACACGGCACCGCCGAATCCGCGCTGCGTATTATTATCGGCCTTAGCGGAGTTCCCGCTAAATGTAATCAGCCCGGTATTATCGCACAGGGAAACATCCGTACCGAAAATGGCACCGCCCTTCACACGACCATTATCGTAACTGTTGGATTTTGTAGCATGGGCGGAGTTATTGCTAAAAGTAATGGTTCCCGTATTGGAATCAATACTGACCGTGGAACCGGAAATGGCACCGCCCACTGCCAAATCGAAAGCGGATTTATTGGTGGAACCCGTGTTGGAAACCTTATTCCCGGTGAAAGAAATACTGCCCGCCTGCTGAATCGATACAGGCCCGGCCACGTTCGTTCCCGTCATCGTACCGAGGGCTCCGCCCCACACGGATTGGTTGGCCGTGGCACTATTGAGCTGGTTATCGGAAAAGGAAATATCCCCGCCCGTCAGGCTGATGCTGCTGCTCTTAATAGCACCGCCACACATGGTGGTGGTGGAGTAAATCCCCTTGTGGGCGGAGGCTCCGCTTACCGAAAAGGTACCGGCAATATCCGCCGTAAAACTACCGCTGGAGTACGAGGAGGCCTCCGTGGTACCGAATAGGCGCGAGGTACTACCGGAGGAACCGGCAGCCTTCACGGTAAAATCGCCCGTACTTTGCAACACCACCGTGTTACCCGTGAGCAGCTGCTCCCCGCACCAGGTCTCCTCGGCGATGTCCACCACCAATCCGGGGACTAGATTCAGGGTATATTCCGAAATATAGCCCTCTGTGGAGTAGGTGAGGGAGTACGGAGCCAAATCCGCTCCCTGAGAGATGTTCACGGCATCGGCGGCATGGGTGCAAAGTGCCGTACCCAGTAGGGCAGTAAGAAGAAGTGTGGGGAGATGGGGTTTCATACGCAAAAAAGAAAAAGAGACTATCCCAACATAACAAATTCTGCGGCAAATGCAAGCATTCTCTTTCATTTTTGAAGAAAGGGGCAATATTCATCCTTTCCAAAACTGTTCTGCTATGGTAGAATGCGGCCAGCGTTATGACTCCCAAACACATTGTTGCCGTTATTGACTACGGCTCACAGTACACGCAGCTGATTGTGCGCCGTGTGCGTGAGCTGGGTTTCCTTGCCAAGCTCTATGCGCTTGAGGACCTGCACGAAATCTGCGAGCCGGGTGCCATCATCCTTTCCGGCGGCCCGCGCAGCACCTCCGAACCGGATGCCCCGGATATCGATTTTGAATGGCTCACGTCTTTCAATGTTCCCGTGCTGGGTGTATGCTACGGCATGCAGCTGCTGAATGTGAAAACAGGCGGCACCGTGCGCCCCAGTAACAAGCGCGAGTACGGCCCCGCCGCCCTCCTGCCGGAGAAGCCGGAAGGCCTGTATGCAGACATGTCCCCCTCCTCCCAAGTATGGATGAGCCACTCCGACACCGTGGACCACTTGGCCGATAATTGCCGCGTTATCGCCCGCAACAGCGAGGGCGTACCGGTTTCCCTCCAGTGGGGAGAACGCATGTTCGGCATCCAATTCCACCCGGAGGTGACCCACTCCCACGAGGGGCGCACCATTCTGAAAAACTTCCTCTCCTATGCCACGAACCTTGCCCGCTTCGATATCGGCGATTTCAAGCGGGAACTCATCGAGGATATCCGCGCCAAGGTGGGCAACAAGCAGGTGGTATGCGGCGTTTCCGGCGGCGTGGATAGCACCGTACTGGCCGTACTCCTGCACGAGGCCGGCGTGAATGTTCGCTGCATCTTCGTGGATAACGGTCTCCTGCGCAAGGACGAAGCACGCGAAGTGCAGGCTAACTTTGAGCGCATGGGCGTAAAAATCGAAACCGTGGATGCCTCCGCCCGCTTCCTGGAAGCACTGGCCGGAGAAACCGCCCCGGAAAAAAAGCGCCGCATCATCGGCAACCTCTTTATCGATGTGTTCTGGGATGCCGTGGGCGATGCGGAAATGCTGGCTCAGGGCACCCTCTACCCGGATGTGATTGAAAGCGCCTCCAATGCCAAGAGCAAAGCCTCCGTCATCAAAACCCACCACAACCGCGTGGAGCGCGTCCTCAAAATGCAGGAGGAGGGTAAAGTGATTGAACCGCTTGCCTTCCTCTTTAAGGACGAGGTGCGCGAGCTGGGCGCTTCCATGGGTATTTCGCACGATATCCTGTGGCGCCACCCCTTCCCCGG
>CAYSYD010000071.1:0-11710 GCA_964435145.1 uncultured Akkermansia sp. | reverse complement strand
GCTCGCTCCGGCGGTTCCATCCGTCCGGGCTTCGAAGGTGGTCAGATGCCCCTTCATCGCCGTCTGCCCAAGAAGGGCTTTAACAATGCCCGCTTCCAGTCCGCCATCGCCATCGTGAACCTGTGCCAGCTTGAGGCCTTCTTCGAGGCCGGTGCCACGGTAACAGAAAACGAGCTGCGCGCCGTGGGCCTGGTGAAGGGCGTGGCCGATGCCGTGAAACTTCTTGGCAACGGCAACCTGTCCAAGGCTCTCAACGTGACTGTCGACTTCGCCAGCGCCTCCGTGGCTGCTAAGATCGAGGCCGCCGGTGGCACCCTTACGGTGCTGAGTGCCCAGTAAATTGGGCTTTCCGGGCTTCCTCCTCCGGCTCTAGGTGAGAGGGAGCCTGCCTGTAAAAATTCAACACAGAGCCGGGCAGCGCAGCGCTGCCCGGCACCTGTGTGGGAAAAGAGAGCGCATTTCCGAAAAAAAAAGAGAGGAAACCCGCACTCGCTTTTCCTGCGGCACCCCGCAAGCTGCCTGCCGAGCATCGGGGTATAGCGCCGCCACATCGCTGCACGTCCCACTTCCACCTCTTAACCCCTCACAGAAAAACATGATTTCTGCTTTTGCCAACACCATGAAGGTTCCGGAACTCCGGAGCCGCATCCTCTTCACCTTGGCCATGATTGTCATCGTGCGCTTAGGTGTGCATCTTCCCCTGCCGGGGGTGGATGTACAGACTCTCTCGGACTACATGGCCCGCACCTCTGCCGAGGGTGATAGCCCGCTGGGAGCCTTGGGAGCCATCCTCACCATTTTCTCCGGTGGCGGCTTGCAGCAGTGCGGTATTTTTGCACTGGGTATCATGCCCTACATTTCCGCCTCCATTATGACCCAGTTGATGGGTGCCGTGCTTCCCTCCTGGCAGAAGATGCTGCGCGAGGAAGGCGGCCGCCAGAAGATGACCAAGTACACCCGTATTTTGGCCATCATCATCGCCGTTATTCAAGGCTACTTCCTCACCCAGACCCTGCGTAACCCCTCCAGCATCGGTCTGGACGTAGGCGATTTGGTGATGAACCCGGGCATCATCTTCACCCTCACCACGATTTTCATCATCGTTACCGGCACCATGTTCCTCATGTGGATTGGTGATCAGATTACCGAGCGCGGTGTGGGTAACGGTATCTCCCTCATCATTTCCGTGAACATCATCCACGCCCTGCCGGGTGCTTTTGCCGTGGCCTGGAAAACATGCGTCATGAAAGGTACGGAGGTGAACCCGCTTGGCTCTTTGGGCATGGTAGCCCTCATCCTCTTCATGGTCTTGGTGGTGGCGCTGGTCGTCATCGTCACGCAAGCACAGCGCCGCGTTCCGGTGCAGTATGCCAAGCGCGTAGTGGGCCATGGCAAAATGATGCAAGGCGGCACGCAGTATCTGCCGCTCAAGCTCAACTACTCCGGCGTGATGCCCGTTATCTTTGCCACCGCCATCATGGCACTGCCGCAGATGCTGGTGCAGCAGATATTCTCTCAGGATAGCTGGGTACATGGTTTGGTAGCCAACTGGCTCTCCCCAAACGATGTGTACTACTACATCATCTCTGCGTTGATGATTTACTTCTTCTCCTATTTTTGGGTGGCCACCATGTTCCAGCCGCAGCAGATTTCTGAGGATTTGAAGCGCTCCGGCGGCTACATACCCGGAGTACGCCCCGGTCCTCCCACCGCTGCGTATTTGGATCAGACGATGTCCCGCCTCACCTTTGCCGGTTCTCTGTTCCTCACTCTCATCTACTTCCTGCCGAGCCTTCTTTCCGTGTGGGGCGGTCTGCCCATGCTGGTAACGCAATTCTTCGGCGGCACCTCCCTGCTGATTTTGGTGGGTGTACTGCTGGATATGATGCGCCAAGTGGAGGCTACTCTCTTGCAGAAGAACTACGATGGCTTCATGAAGAAGGGGCGCATTCGCGGTAAGTATTCCCACCTTCAGGGCACAGGACAGGCCGCAGAAGGCAAGGGGCTGGTTGTCATCTGGGTTATCATTGCCATCTTTGTGCTGGCAGGTGCCATCATCATGGCAAGCTAAGACAATCTCTTTCAGGGATTTAAGGGTAGAGGCCGGTTCCCCGGGCGTGTGGGGAGCCGGCCTCAGAGTTTTTTGAGTGGAGAGAGCTTTCTCTCAAATAGGTCGCAATAGTTCCAAGCACTCCACCGGCAGATTCCGCAGCACCGCGAAGAGCAGAAGCACCAGCAAACCCGCATACAGCGCCGTGGTAAGCTGCCGCCCTTCCAATAGGTACAGAAGTGCCAGCCATGCAAAACAGGGCAGTAGCAGCGCATTCTGCCGCAGAGAAAGCAGAACATCCCCTTGCACAAGTGCCCGTAGTGCCCGTGTGCTGCCGCAGCCGGGGCATAGCAAACCACTGCTGTGGCGCAGCCGGCAGCCCGGCAGCAAAGGAGAATCTGCCGGCAGCGTACCTGCCAAATAGCAGAGCAGAGCTGCCAGCCCCAGTAGCAGAAGAAGGGGTAAAAGGCGCATCAGCCTTTAATAGTCTGTTGGAGGGCAGGGAAGTATTCCTGCAAGAATTCCGCATGGGGCACCCAAATCATACTTGCCGCAGTGTAGAGTACAAAAGCCACCACGGCCAGTACACAAAGCACCCGGCCGGAGCTTCCTGCCGGGTATTTGCAAATCCCGATAATGGCAAGCACAAGCCCCACAAAATTACAGCAGGCAATCAAGGAAAGTACAAGCGCCCACACCCCAAGCGCAACAGAAGGAGCCTTGGTGCCGGGGACAGGGGGAAGGGGGTGACTCATAGTAACTCCATTGTAAGGAAAAGAGCTGCGGCGTCAATGACTTTTATTTTTACTGCCGCAATAAATTTGACAAATACCCCTTTGTGCGGTAGATTGTCCGCGTTATGAGTCTACGTCTTGCTGTACTTGGTTCCGGCTCCGGTTCTAACTGCCAGTCCATCTTTAATGCTATCGATGAGGGGCGCTTGGATGCGGAAGTAGTCATCGTCCTTTCCGATAACCCGGATGCATACATACTGGAACGCGCTCGTGCCCGTGGTGTGCGTGCCGAGATTTTGGATTGCAAAGGGTACAAAAACAAATTCCCCTTGGAAGTACAGGAAGCTCTGGCCGCACAGCTGCGGGAACTGGAGGTGGACATGATTTGCCTTGCCGGTTTTATGCGTTTGGTGAAAACTCCGTTGCTGGAGGCCTTTCCGCGCCGCATTTTGAACATCCACCCGGCTTTGCTGCCGAACTTTCCCGGCGTGGAGGCCTGGAAACAGGCATTGGTAGCCGGTGCTACCCAAGCCGGCTGCACCGTGCATTATGTGGATGCCGGCATGGATACCGGGGAAATCCTCATGCAGGCTTATGTACCTGTGCTGCCGGACGATACGGCAGCCACCCTGCATGCCCGCATTCAGGTGCAGGAGCATATTCTATACCCTGCTGCTATCCTCTCTGCTGTGGCAAGGCTGTAAAGGCACTTCTCCTTTATCTATACATGAGTAAAAGCCCCTGCGGAAACATCCGCAGGGGCTTTTTCGGTTAGCAAGTTCACCCAGAATAGCGAGAGACGGGGTGAGCGGGGAGAGCTTTAGCGGTTGCGCTTCTTGTGTTGTTCGCGCATTTGGGCATCTGTCACCGTGTTATTTTTTACACGGATGAGTGCTTCCTCCGCTTGGCGGGAGATTTCCATATCCTTATCCTTTTTGAGGGTATTGAGCATATTCGTTACCCATTTGAATTCGCGCAGGGAACTCAGAGCATTCAGCAGTTGCACCTTTTGCTTGCGGATATTCTCCAGCTCGCGGCGGCGTGCCTTCAGCTCGGACAGTGAGGCTGCATCATCGCCAATGTAATCGGCAGAATCCGGGTCGCACTTGGGGATGATGACGGCCAGCTCGGAAGTATCCTGACTAATGGCATCGCCGAAGAACTGCTTCACCAAGCGTTGTGCCTCCTCATCCGTGCGGTCGCGGTTTTGGGTCATAATGGCACCGTAGATATTCTTAATCTTAAGGTTAATCAGCTGGTTATCCTTAAACTTCTCCTCCATTTCGGCCACATAGTCCAGAATATCATCACTGCCCCAGTTACCGAGAGCTTGGGGATAATTCCCCTTCCACTTGGCGGCATCTTCCAGCTCGGATTTGTAGAAATCCAGTGCTTTTGTGGAGCAAGCTGCTGCCAGCGTGCTAATAATGCGCGGATTGGAACGCATCTTCTCCGGAATCGTCTCAAAAATCTGGTCACCCAGAGCAGCTCGTTCGGCTTGGTTCTCCATCATGATGGAGATATTGTCGATACAGTTGCAAAGCGTAGCTGCCAGCAGGGGATCCAGCTCATCATCCTTGAGTAGGTTGATAATGGCCGGCACATCATCCTTCGTGGCGCGGAGCCCGAAGCACTCCCAGATGGCTGCAAGCTGCTCATTCTTTTTGGAGAAGTTCTTGTGCTTGGCCACACGGTCTGCCAGCTTCTTGAGGTTGTCATTCACGTTGGCACTATCGGAAATAGCCACACGCTGCAACAGCCAGCGGAAGAGGGAAGGTTTAATCACCGCGCATTTTTTACCCAGCGTATCGTAGATAAGATTATTCACCGCTTCATCCTGCGCAGCAGCCAGGCCCAGCAGCAAGCATGCACTCTGAGCCACGCCCTCTGCATTGCCGCCGTAGAGGGCTGTACCGCTTTCACTCTTTACAAAGGGATTCACCACTACCTCCAGCAGTGCCTTAGAATCTTTCAGAGAGCAGCTCACGTCCACATTCTTTGCCTTGGCATCCGCCGTGGTCTCAATGCCTTGGCGGTTAATTGCCTCTGCACGGCGGAGCAGCTTCTTAATATAATCGCGGTGTGCTTCGATGCGAGCCGTGCGGGCATTTTGCTCCATCACATACCATGTACTCACACCGGCCATGACCACCAGCACACCCACACCCACCATAAACGGCACCGTCTTCCAGAAAGGTACCTGATTAGCTTCCGCTTGGAGCTGCGTCAGGTATGCATCACGAGCCAGCATTTCCTCCTCCGTCATAGTGGGCACCTCCTCCTCGTCCTCTTCGGTGTATTCTTCCTCCTCCTCCGGTTCCTCTGCGGCCTCCGGCTCTGCCTCGGGTGCATCAGCAAACACCTCGTCCATATTATCCGGAATCAGAGCTTCCTCGGGAGCCTCTGCGGGGGCTTCCTCCGCCTCGGGTGCCGCAGCCGCTTCTGTAGCTTGCAGCTCGGCCATCTGGCGGTTATACTCCTCCATTTGGCGGTTATATTCCTCCATCTGGCGTTCATATTCCGCCATAGCGGCGGCATGTGCAGCAGCTTCGGCCTCTGCCGTATCCGCAGCCGGAGCCGGCGTAGCGGCCTTCACCGCCGGTTTGGGAGAAACAGCCTTGCGCGGAGCAAGGGCTTTGCCGGTAGCAGCGCTCTTCAAGCGCACCTTGCCGGCCGGGGCGAGTTTAGCTGGACCTGCGGGACGGAGCCCCTCGAGCGGACCACCGCCGGTTGTTTTAAGTTTCGGAGTTGCCATAATCTGTAAGAAAGTTGGAGTAACGCCGCAGCGTATCCCCCTTTCTACCATATTTTCGCGCGCTTTGCAATCACGGAATCCCGAAGCATTGCAATTTATTCCCTTTTCACCGGTAAACCTACCATTTTACCGGGGACGGGGGATAAGGAAAATCGTGCAGGTGGGAGAGGGCTCCCTGCACGATGTTATTGCTGCCTCGGGTGGCGGTGGTATCGCCGCTGTGCAGAGCCAGCGCAGAATCGGTCACATCCACAGCGCAGATGTTTGCCGCGCCGCCGGTGGTCGAGCTGATGGAAATGCGGGCAGAACTATTTTCCGCCTGAGCAATTAGGGTGGATTCGTTGCTCAGGCGGATGGAATTCGCCTTTATGCCTGCTGTGGAGGTATCCGTGGTATTGCCGTGGAACTCCTGCTCCCCGTTTCCGCTGAAAGTGAGCAGGCCGGCGCTGCCGGTGGCGGTATTGTTGGTGAAGAGCAATGTGTCATTATCTTTCAGGTTGACCGCTTTGGAGCCCTTCGGGTTAACGGTGGCACTGCTGGCGGCAGAGTTATCGAAGAAGTGAACGGGTGTGTTGCCGGTAATGCTGAAATTTTTTGTGATGGCCTTATAATACGGGGATGAGGTACCCTCCGCAGAGAGGGTGGAGGAGATGGAATATCGGTAGCGGAAACAATAGGCGACAGTAAGGAAACAAACAGGCAGAGGGGAAGATGCGGTTTTATGATGCTGGGTGTAATTTAAGGCGAAAGAAATGCGCCATTGGCCGATACTACTAACAGAGTAATCCGCAGATATCGACAAGATATTGAGCCCATTCCCCCTTTCAGGCGGAATGCAGCTTGATTTGCGAATGGGCACCGCGCTTCAGCGGTGGCGGCGCAGGTACAGCCATGCCAGTACCCCTTGGCAGAGCAGTGTGGCCGCCATAATGCAGGCCGCAGGCCGGGGATTCTCCGCTACGGCGGAGAGCCTGAGTACAAAATACCCCGTCAGCACAGCTCCGGCGGCCAGCAGCAGCAGGCTGACCACCCGGCGGCGGGGAAAGAAAAGTCCGCCCGCCGTGAGCAGGAGCGCTGCACATATGAACTCCGCCTCGGCATCCGCATAGAGCCAGCCCGGCACCAGCAGCGCAGTAAGGGCTGCAAGCACGCAGAAACACCCTGCCGCAGGATGGCACCGGCGGGATGCAAAACGGCAGACCACCAGCAGCACGAGGCTGCCGTTCACCATGTAGGGCAGGGGGATGGGGAGGGGTGCCGGCTCGGGCAGTATGTAACCCAGCCCGGAGAAGCAGCAGGCCAGCAGCGGCCACCCGCACCACAATCCGCAGCCGGCTGCTCTATCGGCCGCCGGGGCGCTATACCTGCCCAGCATGCGGAGCCCTTGCCATATTTGGCAGCCGGCACCTGCCAGCACCACAGCCAGAGCCGCTGCTGCCACCCCTGCGGGGAGCTGCCCCCGCAGTTCCCAGAAGGTGAATCCCCCCGGTAGTGTGGTGCCGGAGAATGGGGTGGCCACTGCTGCGGAGCGCAGCAGGGATTGCACGATAAGGAGGAAAAAGACAAGGGCGAGTAGGAAGATGCGGTGGCGATTCATCATGGCGGCTCGGCTCGATAGTACCATGAGAGGCGGGTGAGTACAAGCGAGAAAGCATAACTGCTTTTGAGCTGTGGGGAGCAAAGGAATGTCCCAAGAGTACCATGCGTTGCCCTGTTTTTGCGATATTGCTGTTTGCCTGCCTGCTGAGTTCTTGCCGGGAGGAAAGCCCCGGGGCGCCGGCGCTTCCGGAATATCTGGTGGGGGTGGCGCATCCTCGGCAGGGAAACGTGGCTGTTTACCGGGAGTGGGTGGGGCTGCTGGAGGGGCTTGTTTCCGCACAAGTGCTGCCTCAAGTCAGCGGCTATATCAGCCAGCGTCTTTTTGTGAATGGGCAGGCGGTGCATGCGGGGCAGGCTCTGTACCGGATAGAGGCTACCCGTTACCGCCAGCAGTTGGAGCATGCCCGCCAGCAGGAGGCGGAGGCTGCCGCCACTGCGCAGGAAGCTCAGCAGAATGTGGAATACTATCGCCCTTTGGTCAAAACCGGCTCCATTTCCCGGCAGCAGTATACGGATGCTCTGGCTCATGCCCAAGCCACGCAGGCTGCTTTGGCAGCAGCACGCGCCAATGTATCGCTGGCACGCACAAATGTGGCCTATTGCACTCTCGTATCCCCTGTGGATGGGTTGGTGGGCTTTGCCCAGGCGGATGTGGGGAGCTATGTATCCCCCCAAGGAGCGCCGCTGGTGTTGGTGAATCAGGTGAATCCTATTCGCGTGGTCTTTGCTGTGAGCGAGCAGGATTGGCTCGACCGGGGCGGGGAAGGCGGTAGCCTGCACCCCGGGGCGGAGGCAGAGCTTATTCTGCCCAATGGAAAGCATTACAGCTATCCTGCCGTGGTGCAGGGCGTGGATAATACTGTTTCCTCCACCACCGGCACCCTGATGATGGATGCCCGCACGCCTAATCCGGCGGGGGTGCTGCGCCCGGGGATGTTCGTGCTGGTGCGGGCGCGTGTGGCGGAGCGGAAGGATGCTTTGCTGGTGCCGGAATCCGCCGTGGTGAGTATGCAGGGTAAAACGATGCTGCTGCTGGTGGGGGCTGGGGGGCGCCCGCAGTTGCGCTCCGTGGAGGTGGGCCCTCGCCAAGGGGGATTGGTGAGCGTGCAGGGTGCGGGGCTCTCCCCGTCCAGCCGCATTATTATCCGGGGTACGCAGCAGGGGCTGATGGCGGCTTCCGGGCGGGCGCGTCTGCGCTTGGAGACGCTGAGTTTCTGACTCCCCCCCATGAAAAGCATGTTAATGCCTCATGTTGGGTTGACACGGGATAAACAGGCCGCTAGAATGGAGGCGAATGAGCAAGCTGTTACCATATTTGTGCCTTGTGCTGTTGATGGTGGGCTGTTCCACTCCTTTGGTGCCGGAGGCACGGTTGCCGGAATTACCCCGGGAGGAGATGCCCGACCGGCTGCTGCTGGAATGTTTGCGTGCGGATTGGCAGATTTTGGGGCGCCGGGATGTTTCCGATAAGGCTCGCGCCCGGGCACAGCATCGTTACAATGATAACTTGCTGGTTCTATTGCGCCGCATGCGTTACGATGCGACTCACGATGCCGATGGCCAAGTGGCCGGGGAGAAACAAGGGGTGCAGGTGCGCCACCAGTTTTTGAGGAAGGAATTACCCCTCCATGTGGTGTACGATGATATGATTCCGGCGGCGGATGTGGAGCTGGATGCTCTGAAGGAGCGCTATACCATCTCCGGCTTGGGGGTGCCCATGGTGGGTATTGTACCCTCCCGCAAGCTGCCCCGAAATCTGAAGGATGCCTTTCCGGTGGCCACGCGCGGCACTGTATCCTCCGTTACCGCAGTGCTGCAATTTCCCAAGGTCGGCCCGCCGGAGCTGCTGCTCAACTTGCGGCACCGTACGGAGCATATCCGAGTGGGTGCCATGCAGTACCGATTGGCGGGGGATGTATCCGCCGCTTTGGAAGTGTACTGGGATTTAACCCGGCTTAAGGATGACCGCATGCTGGGGCTCTTGAACCCGCAGGAGCTGCGCGATACAACGGGATTGAGCTGCATCGAAACCTACGACCCGAACAAAATACCGGTGATTCTGACGCATGGCCTCATGTCCTCCGCCGGTACTTTTGATAATTTGGTGAACCGTTTGCTCTCCCACGAGGAAATTCGCCGCAATTACCAATTTTGGTATTTCAACTATCCCACCGGGTTGGCGTGGACGCAAATTGCCCGCCGTTATCGCGATGCTTTGGCACAGGTGCGCAAGCGGGTGGACCCGGAGCATCGTAACCCGAATTGGGAGCGTATGGTGGTGGTGGGGCATTCCATGGGAGGGCTTATTACCCATTATAGCCAGTGCGAGGAGCCGTGGAATATCCTCAAAGGAGCCACCGGGCTGAATCAGCGCCGCTTGGCGGCTTATTTGGATGCCAAATATGTGGACGTTCCTTTTGCGGATGTGCGAATGGAGACTCTTCGGCGCGATTACTTTTTCCGCCCGGTGCAGGCGGGGTTGGTGGTATACATGGCCACTCCGCATCGCGGGGCACCCATGGCTCGCTATCGTATTGTGGAGCTATTTACTCGCATGGTTAAACTGCCGCAGACCCTTGTGCAGGAAGCCATCAACATTACCACCTTGCAGCAGGATATGCTCTTGCTTAACCCCGGCAATGCCTTGGCTTGGTTTACCAGCGTAAATCAACTGGCACCGGATAGCTACTCCATCAGCGGTTTGCAGGGGTTGAAGGTGCGCTCCGCCCGCACGCATTCCATTATCGGCGACCGTGGGGATGGGAACAGCCCGCAAAGCTCGGATGGTGTGGTGCCGTACTGGTCCAGCCACATTGCTTGGGGGACGGAAAGTATCGTCCCGGCAGATCACTCTGTGCAGGATGTGCCGGAAACGGCGGAGGATATGCGCGCGCTGCTGCTCGATTACAGCCGCCGGAATCCGGCGGTGCATATCAGGCATCGGGGCGGAGCCCGCCGGTAGCAAATCGAGCAGCCTCCTCCGGCGAGAAAGGAGCCGGGCTGCCATCCGCCGCATGGCGCCGGGCTACAATGTGCCGCACTGTGGCGCAAATCCCTTTGGCCCCATGAATGCGGAACTCCCAGTGCAGGGAGCTGCGCCCTAATTTCAGCAGATACGGCTGCACCAGCACTTCCTCAAAAAAATGCAAGGGGGTGGAAAAATCCGCTTCCACATGCACCCGGGGGTAGAGATAGCCCTCCCCCGGAAAGGTTTTATCCAGCAGGTGTAGTGCGTGGGTTTCCGCTTCCTCTGCCAAGTGGAAGTATTGGGCATAGTGGACAATGCCTGCGGCATCCGTCTCGTGGAAAGCGATGCGGCGTTTGTAGGAAAAATCATTCATTAGCGGTAAAAGCCTCCCCAATCATTGCCGAAGCGGCGGCGGCGTTCATCCGCCACGGCGTTCCAGCCGGCATCCTGCACCTCTGCCACGTTAATCACATCCCCGGCTTCGTTGGTGCGGATGTAAAGCACGGAGATACGGCGGCCATCCTGCACGGTGAGGAAACGCGTGCGGCTTTCAAAGGCGTTATCCACGGAGGGAAGCGGCACATCCCGCTCATCGCGCAGCCAAGCGCGGTAACCCTCCGGCACATTTTGCAGCCCCAGCCATTCCTCTGCCTGCCGGCGGTTCATACCGGCAAATAGCTCCTTATCGGAAATTTCCTTCATCACTCGGTAAGCGGCATGCACGGCAGCTCGGGTGGCCAGAGGAATCCCTTGGGGGGTGAGACGGTGGGAATACATGCGTGCTTTATCCCGCCGGAGTGCTTCCTCCGGCGTGGGCTGGGGGTACAGGAACACCCAGAGCCCCAGCCCCAGTATGCCCAGAGCCATGGCTGTATTCCTGCCGGTATGTACCAGAATAATCCGCCGCATCAGTTTGCGGAAACGGGTAACGACGCTTTCATCCCCGGGCCCGAAAAGAAACTTGGGCTGCACCCGTACCGGGTGCGCTGCAATCTCCTTCACGGAGCGGGCCTCCTCCGGATTCAGCACGGCGGAGGATTGGCTGCCGCTTTCTATGTGTATGGGTGCTTCCGGGAATAAATAACGCAGCAGTACCAAACGCACCAGCACACTGCCGAAGAGAATAATGGCGTAATAGAGAAGCCCCCGGCACAGCATGCCCCCTTCAAAGGGCAGTGTGGGGCGCACCAGCTCCGGGTACTGCGCCCGCAGCACCGGCAAGGCTGCCAAGGCTGCTGCCAGCACGGATACCATGGCGCTAAACCATACCTTGTTGCGGTGTTTGCCTATGTAACACCACAGCTCCATCCACAGCAGGGGAAGCAGCCACAGCAGCGGCTTGAGCTGCATAATGGTAAACCCCTCCACATCCTCCAGTACGGGGTCGGGGGGTAGGATGTTGTCCGGGTAAGAAAGCGTGTACAGCAGTGCTAGGGCACCGGCAAGCACCAGCAGGAAACGCATTCCCGGCAAAAAGGCATTCAGCATGGTTTCATTCTAGGCTGTGGTTTCCCCGCTGTCAAGAGAAAGTCGGGTGTGCAGATTATCCCAGGGTCTGTTTCAGATTTGCTGGTGTTTATGTCCGGTCTGGCTCGATACAATGA
>CAYSYD010000070.1:0-11814 GCA_964435145.1 uncultured Akkermansia sp. | reverse complement strand
TCTCATGAATGCTCTATTTTACCAGTTTTTACCAGCAGATTTGAAACAGACCCAAGAACCCCGCAAGGCTTTATTTATCAGCACTTGCGGGGTCTTTTTGTTGCAAGCCGGATGTCAGGGTCGAACTGACGACCGTCCGATTACAAATCGGGTGCTCTACCACTGAGCTAATCCGGCGAAGCAGGGGCATTCTAAAGGATGTTTTAGGGAGTGGCAAGCTTTTTTTGTGTATTAGTGGGGGTATCTTGCGTTTTTTGTTGCTATGGGGAGGGGAATCGGGTAGGATGCAAGCATGTCTGCAAAAAGATTTATACTGAACGAGACGAGTTACCACGGCGTCGGCGCTGTGCGTGAGATTGTGACAGAGGTCAAAAACCGTGGGTTTAAGAAAGCCCTGGTGGTGACAGATGCCGATTTGGTGCGCTTTGGCGTGGTGGCTCGGGTAACGACTCTTCTGGAAGAAGCCGGTTGCAGCTACGAGGTGTACGACCGGGTGAAGGCTAACCCGAGTGTGGCGGTGGTGCAGGCCGGTGTGGAGGCATTCAAGGCTGCCGGGGCAGATTACATGATTGCTATCGGCGGTGGTTCTCCTCAGGATACGGCTAAGGCAATCGGCATCATTATCAACAATCCGGAGTTTGCCGATGTTGTTTCTCTGGAAGGGCTTGCTCCCACCAAGAACAAGTGTGTGCCGGTGATTGCCGTGGCCACTACGGCCGGTACTGCTGCCGAGACAACGATTAATTATGTGATTACGGATGAGGCTCGCCGCCGTAAGTTTGTGTGCGTGGATCCGCACGATATTCCTGTGGTGGCCGTGGTGGACCCGGAGATGATGTCCTCCATGCCGCGTGGGCTTACGGCCGCTACGGGTATGGATGCTCTTACGCATGCCATTGAGGGCTATACCACTTTGGCTGCATGGGAACTGGCCGATACGCTGAATCTGAAGGCGGTGGAGCTTATAGCTCGTAGTCTCCGTGCTGCGGTGGAGAATGAGCCTGCCGGTCGCGAGGGTATGGCTCTTGGCCAGTACATGACGGGTATGGCTTTCTCCAATGTGGGGCTGGGTGTGGTGCATGGGATGGCTCACCCGCTGAGTGCTTTCTACAATACGCCGCATGGCGTGGCTAATGCGGTGCTGCTGCCGTATGTGATGGAGTATAATGCCGAGTATACCGGCGAGAAGTTCCGCGAGATTGCTCGCGCTATGGGAGTTCCCGGGGTGGATGCTATGAGCCGGGAGGAATACCGCAAGGCTGCTGTGGAGGCCGTTGTTCAGCTGTCCAAGGATGTGGGCATCCCCCAGACTCTGGCCGAAATCGGCGTGAAGGAGGAGGATTTGGAGGCTCTTACGGATGCGGCCATGGCAGATGTATGCACCGGAGGGAATCCGCGTCCCTGCACATGGGAGGAAGTGCTGGCTGTGTACCGCACGGCTTATAACGGCAAAGCTTAATTCGCTGCATACTTATTCCCGATAAAGTACCGCACATACCCGAGGGTATGTGCGGCGCTTTTTATACGATTAGGAAAGAGAGTGGAAAGGATTAGAACTTGTATCCCATATCCAGCCCGAAGATGACTTGGAAGTGGTCAATGGGGCCATAGCCCGTGTGGCGGTCAATCTTGCGGCAGCTGTTGCCGGACCAGGATACCTGTGCCCACGGTTTGATGTAGAAGCGGGCATCGCGGCCAAAGCTGCCATTCAGGGAGTAGGGCAGTACGCCCACCTTCACGCGGTAGGCATCCACACCATCCACATCACTGCCCCAGTAGCCGAGGGAGGGGGCGATGCCGGCGGAAAGTTCCACATCCGCCCCGATGTTATGGAACATGAGGGCATCCGTAAAGCGGTAGCCGCCTTCTACGTCAAAATAATTGCCGGTCAACCCGTAGAAGCTAAGCCCCCATGAGGCGTGCCCGAAGAATCCGCGTTGGTTGTCATTGTAGGAAGCCGTCAGGTTGAATTCCTGCGTTCCCCGGTGGGATGTTCCGTCGTGGTGTTTGGCCATGTAGCCCTCCAGTCCACCGTGGCGGAAGGTGTACCCTGCTTCAATAAGCAGATTCGGGAATACCTCCTTGCCGAGGGCATAGCTCACATTAGCCAGAGGGGTATCGCCCAGCTTGCTGGAGGCATCCCAAATGATGCCGTATTCGCCGCTGATGCGGTGCTGGATGCCCATGTAGAAGAGGTTGCGGTTGGCAAAGGTGTAAGAGCCGCTTACGGTGGAATATCCGTAGTTGGAGAGTCCATCCGTTACTCCCATGCCGCGTACTTGGTACTTAGTGGTGTAAAGGTTCAGGTTTACATAGCCGCGCTGCTGGGAGCCGGGGGCTGCAGCAGGAGCCTGCATGGCGGTGGGTGCGGCGTAGGGGCCCTCGTAAGTCGTCGGTGCGTAAGTCACATCCGTGTATTCCACAGGGCCATAGGGTACGGCGGGGGCTAATTCATTGGCTGTGGCCGAGAAGGCCAGTGCCAAGGCGGGGAGAAGATAAAGGGGCTTCATACCCCATTTTTTTACCTTTTCCCAAGGCTGCTTGCAAGCAAAAATCATGTATGTGCAGCATGTTATTCGCATGATTTTGCTGTACAAATGGGAAAAAGCCAGTAAAATCATCGCGTCGGCGCGCGCCTAGGCGTAACCGGCATGCTCTGCAACATTCTGCATCCCATGACCATGCCCACAGACACCAGCATGAATTCGGTAGAAGCCCTGGAGGCTCTCTACGGCAGCGATACCTTCGGTATCAAGACCATGGAGAAATATCTCTCCAAGAGTGCTTTTAAGAAGATGATGCTTACCATCCAAATGGGTGGCAAGCTGGATATGAGCATTGCAGACGAGGTGGCGCAAGCCATGAAAGTGTGGGCCCTTTCCAAGGGGGCCACGCATTATACGCACTGGTTCCAGCCCCTTTCGGACGCCACGGCGGAAAAGCACGATTCCTTTGTGGAGCCGGATCGTAAAGGCGGGATGATTTGTGAGTTTACCGGGAAGAATCTGATTCAGGCAGAGCCGGATGCCTCCTCCTTCCCCAGTGGCGGCATTCGCGCCACTTTTGAGGCTCGCGGCTACACCGCATGGGACCCCACCAGCCCTGCCTTCATTAAGCGCACGGCGAACACGGCCACTCTGTGCATTCCCACGGCCTTTTGCTCGTACACCGGGGAAGCCTTGGATAAGAAAACGCCCTTGCTGCGCTCCATGGCTGCGGTGGCTCGCCAGACCACCCGTGTGTTGAATTGCTTCGGTATTACTCCCGGCTGCGTGGAAACAAATTTGGGGGCAGAGCAGGAGTATTTCCTGATTGACCGCAACCTTTACCTGAAACGCCCGGATCTTATTGAGACTGGGCGCACGTTATTCGGCTGTCTGCCGCCTAAGCACCAGCAGATGGAGGACCACTATTTCGGCTCCATTAAAGAGCGTGTGCTGGAGTTTATGACCTCCGTGGACCACGCGCTGTGGACACTCGGTGTGCCCTCCAAAACCCGCCACAACGAAGCCGCTCCCGGCCAGTTCGAGATTGCGCCTCTCTTCGAGCCCTGCAACGTGGCCGTGGACCACAACGTCATGATTATGGATGTGCTGGAGCGTCAGGCTCTCAAGTTCAACCTTGTGTGCCTGCTGCACGAGAAGCCCTACACCTCCGTTAACGGTTCCGGCAAGCACAACAACTGGTCCCTTTCCACCCCGGAGATGGGTTCCCTCTTCTCCCCGGGGAAGACTCCCCACAGCAACAAACTCTTCCTCACCTTCCTGGCGAGTGTCATTCAGTGCATCGATAAGCATGCGGATTTGTTGCGAGCCTCCATTGCCAAGGCTGGGAACGACCATCGATTGGGTGCTGCGGAGGCTCCGCCCGCCATCATGTCCATCTTTCTGGGGGATGAGCTTACGGATATTGTGGAGCAGATTAAGCATGGCGGGGCGCAAAGCTCTGCCTGCAAGACCACCATGGAACTGGGGGTGGACATCCTGCCGGAGCTACCCAAGGACACCACGGATCGCAACCGCACCTCTCCTTTTGCTTTCACGGGGAACAAGTTTGAATTCCGCGCCGTAGGCTCCTCCCAAACCTGTGCCTGGCCCATGACGGTGCTGAACACCATCATGGCCGAAACGCTGGACGAGGTGGCTACCCGTTTGGAGCCGGTGGCCGGCACTCCGGAGTTTAACAAAACTCTTCAGAATCTACTCAAGGAAATGCTTACCAAGCACGACCGCGTTATCTTTAACGGCAATGGTTATTCCGAGGAGTGGGTGGAGGAGGCGGCTCGCCGCGGTCTGCCGCATATTAAGACCACGCTGGAGGCACTGGAGGTACTCTCCCGCCCGGATACTATTGAGCTGATGGAGAAGTACGCTGTGCTTTCCCGTTCGGAACTGCTGGCGCGCAAGGAAATTCAGGTGGAGAACTTCGAGAAGTTAATCGACATTGAGGCCAAAACCTGCCTGAGCATGCTGCACACAATATACATGCCTGCCGTGGGGCTGCAAATGCAGCAGATATGTGAAACCGTGGCTGCTATTCGCCAAGCCGGGCTGAGTGCCGGGCTCTCTGCGGCCGTATCCAAGGCAGAAGCCATAGGCTCTTTGTACGATGAACTGCCCGGGCGCATTACCGGCTTGGAGCAAGCCATTGCCGCCGGCCGGCCGGAAGCCATGCGCCTCGCCATGGATGCCGCCCGTGCCACGGTGGATGCGCTGGAACCCCTCGTGGCAGCCGATTTGTGGCCTGTACCCACTTATGCGGAGATGCTCAATATCCACAGCAAATAGACCCCGCAATCATCCCTAAAAGAAAGGCTGTTCCCTGCAAGGGGAACAGCCTTTTCTGGCAGAAAAAAGGAGAATGGCTTATTAGGCGCAGGGCTGCTGCTGGGTAATGCAGTGGATGGCTCCCCCCTCAATCACGAGGCGGCGAGCATCGATACCCACCACACGCCTGCCCGGGAAAGCCTCCCTCAGGATTCCCAGCGCGCGGTCGTCCTCCTTGGGCTGGTGGAAAACGGGTACAATCACTGCTCCGTTGCAAATCAGGAAATTGGCATAGCTGGCAGGCAGCTGCTCCAGGCGCCATTCCTTTGCCACAAGCGGGCGCGGCATGGGCAGGGGAATAATCTCCACCCGGCTGCCGGAAGGCGTGCGGAGGTCTTGCAGGCGCTCATTATTTTCCGCAAGGGCGCGGTAGTGCGGGGAGCGGGCATCCGGTTCCACAATGGAGACAGCAGCCTCCGGATGCACAAAACGCACCATATCATCAATATGGCCATCCGTATCATCCCCCTCAATACCATGCCCCAGCCAGAACACGTGGGTAGTACCCAGCATACGGTGCAGCTCCGCCTCAATCTCGGCCTTGGTGCAGCCGGGATTGCGGTTCGGATTGAGCAGCACTGCCTCCGTAGTCAGCAGCAGGCCTTGCCCATTGCCCTCAATGGCACCGCCCTCCAGAATCATCCGGCTGCGGAGTTGGGGCAGGTGCAGACTCTCCGCCATGCGTGCCGGAATTTCATTATCCAAATCCCATGGGGCAAACTTCCCGCCCCAGGCATTAAATCCCCAGTTTGCCAGCTGCATGCCGCCATCTTCCCGCAGGGTAAAAATGGCTCCGTGGTCTCGGCACCACACATCATTCGTGGGGTGGTCGAACAGGCGGAAACGGGTAATACCGCGCCCTTCCAGCACCTTTCGAATGCCGGAATGCAGCACCGCCGCAGCGTTAATACGCACCTCTGCTTCCTCCGCAATGGCGGCGGCTAGGTCGGCATAGCGCTCCAGCAGCTCATCCAATCCGCCTTGCCAGAGGTCCCGGCGGTGGGGCCAAGAGAGCCACACTGCCTCCTGCGTTTCCCATTCGGCGGGCCAGCGCAGTTGCGCGCCCTGCATTGCATCACTCATAAGGGGAGAAGTCATGGTTGTTTATGGGGTAGGGAGGCTGGCGTAGGGAGCGTCCAGCAGGAGTCCCACATCCGGCAGCCCGTGAAAATCCGATTGGCGGTCGCTGGCCTGCTTACCAAAAATACCGATGCTGATGAGGTTGTACACCATCTGCCCCACGTCCTCGGACGTATCAACCCCCCAGCTTTCCATAATGGCCTCGGCCAGCGGTCCGTACTCATCCAACGCGTAGGAGCAGAAACCAAAGTACAGCTCCTCCGCAGAAAGATGCGGATTTTGCGGTGTTTTTCCATAGCGCAAAGCAGCATTATCCAGCGCTTCCCTCAGGAAATAATAGGCATCCGCCGGGTAGGTATCATCCTTTTGCAGCAATCGTTCAATAGCATCCTCAAAACTGTGGGGCATGGCTGCATGCTACCACGGATTGCCGGAGCTGGCAACCAAATTCCCTTGCCATGGCGGAGTGCTTGGTATACAATGCCCCTATGCATGCGCCCTTACACTTCTCTCGCCCCCTCGTGGTGGGGTCGGTATCCTCCCTCTCCGCATGGCAAGCAGCTTGTGCGGCGGGGCAGCTTCCCTGCGATGTGGTGGAACTGCGGGCGGATGGTCTTGCCGCTGCCACGGATTGGGCGGCTCTGGCTGCACATACCTGCTGCCGCCCGGTGCTGGTAACCGTGCGCCACGAATCCGAAGGCGGCATGCGCCCCATATCCCCGGAGGAACGCATGCACACAGCTATGGCTCTGCTGCCGCTGGCATCTGCGCTGGATTGGGAAATTGCCCACTTGGATACAGCGCAGGAACTTGTGGCACAGGCTCATACCGCCGGAGTACCCATCATTGCCTCCGCCCACGATTTTGAGAAAACCCCGGCACCGGAGGAAATGCTGACTCTGGAAAAGAAAGCGCGCGCACTGGGCGCAGACGTGGTCAAATTCGCCTTCCGTCTGCATACAGCGGAGGATATGCTGGCAGGCGTGGAATTATTGCGCAAAGCATCCGGACCTATGGCTGTAATGGGGATGGGGGCGCTTGGTGCCGTAAGCCGCTTACTTTATGCCCAGCATGGAGCCTGTCTGGTATATGGCTACATAGGGAACACACCCACAGCACCCGGGCAGTGGTCTGCCGCACTTTGCCGCCAAGCACTGGATGCGCTACTGCGGTGATACCGAATGCTCAGCCCAAATAGACGAGAACTAGCATAGCGGCGCATAGCAACATCTTACCCAGCACCCCCGCCACATAACCCAACAAAGCACCCGTGCCGGATTTGAGGGATTCCTGCGTGTTCTTCCTGACGATGAAGAACTCCGCCAAAAAAGCCCCGGCAAAAGGGCCGAGCAACACCCCCAAAGGGAAGAGAAACGCACCCGCAAACACGCCGAGAATGCTGCCCCAAATAGCAGCCCTGCTGCTGCCGAATCGGCGGGCACCCACATAAGTGGACACATTATCAATCACAAAAGAAAGCGCACAAAGCAGCACCACAATCCCCCACACCCACCAAGAAGGATACGGTTCCCCCAAGGCAAATGCCATGCTAACGCAGCTCCCCAATATAAACAACTGCCCCGGCAGCGGCAGAATAGTGCCTATAAACCCCACCGTCGCCAGAAGCGCAGTCAGCCCCCACATGCATATGTTCACCCGGTCCATGCTCCGTTGTGTTGTTAATTTCACATAACCAACATCACACCTATTGCCACCAGAACAAACAACAAAAGAAGCACCATGGGGATACAAACCAGCATAAGCCAAAGTCCGGCTCTGCGCGAAAGCTGCTGAGCCCGCTCTGTATCCCCGCTATAATAGGCTTTGTTAATACGTTCACAAAGACTGGCCGCAGGCAAAAAGAAAAGGCTGAGTATGGGGAGGAAACTGAATACCCCAAATAGAATAAGGGAGGCCTTCAGATATGTATTCGGTTTCCCGTTATCAAAAAATGAGTTATGGTTAAACATAGATTAGAGAAGTTTAGTTCCGAGGAGGCACATCGGGCTATGCACTCATCCATACGAGCACTAAAATAACCAGCAGAATAAGTAAAAGACCAAAAATAATAAGATTCCGTGCCTTGCGACTATATCGCAGGGCTTTTTGTTCATCTCCCGCATAGAATGAATCATAGATGATGTTGCATTTGCCTGCCGCCAAAAGAAAACAAAGAGTCGCAGGAAACAATAGAATGCTGAAGAGAACGGAAATTTCAAAACTATCTTCTACCTCGACCAGATAAAAGAGAAAAGTAAGAAAAACAGGTATAGTGGCTAGTTTGAGCGCGATGGATGAATATGTGCGCGGCGGCTTGGGCACGGTGGGCATTGAACTCATATGATAACCTTTGTTTGTTTATAACCAATTCGCTATAAGGATAGACAAAGCAATAACCCTTGTTACTATTCCGACTATAAAATAATTACGTGCTTCCCGAGAGAAATCCTTGGCTCCCTCCATATTCCCGGAATAAAATGCCCTGTTGATATCTCCTGTTTTCAGAGCAGCCATGAGGAATGACAAGCTGAAAATAAAATCAATAGGGAAAAAAACAAAGAGAATGAGGGAGGGAATATGGTAAGTCCTCGGCTTATTTTGAGGCGTCAGCTCTATATGGGTACCATGCGTGTACATAAGCGGAGCGAGTGCGGCTGTAAAAGGCAAAATTAAGGGCAGATACTGCAAAGGAATAGTAACACAATAGGCGTTGCAAATAGCAGGCTAAGGCTAACTCTCAGGTATCTCCCGGCACGCCGACTCCGGCGGACGGCTTTCAACCTGTGCCCCATGCAGCAGGAATCGTATATCGAATTGCACTGAGCTGCGGATATGATACAGCACAGTATGGAGGGAAAAACAGAGATGATAATAAACCCATTGAGAAAATTACTCGCTTCTTCTTCCAGTACCGCAGCTAAAGGCTCCTGAGTAGCCCACACAAAACACAAGGGAGCAAGCACCAGCAGTGCCAGCAAAATAAGGCTTCGCCGCAAATAAGTGGGAGGCATTTGCAAAGCATCGTACGCAGCTTTGTTGATAGCCAAAGCACTACGCAACAACTCCAAAGGTGTTCTGGGAGCAGTGATTTGATTGACCAAATGCAGGTATCCGGCTTTTCGGGCAAGTTCGGCAGGCGTTTCCCCGGCCGCATTCATTAAAGAAGCATCCGCCCCCGCATTGAGAAGGAGATTAACCATATGGGTAATCCCATGAATGGCTGCCAGATGAAGCGCCGTGTTACCGGCATTATCGGGATTATTGATGGGATACCGATGGCTCAAAATAGCATGGATAATTTCCGGTGTAGTATAGGGCCTGGAAACATGGAAATGCAACGCGGTTCTGCCGTGAATGTCCCGCTGGTACAAGTGAGCTCCCCGGTGCAGCAAAAGATTCAGACTTTCAGCCGTTGTGCAGAAAAAAATGGGGGTCATCTCTTCCACGCTTTTAGCGTGGACGTCTGCTCCGGCTTGTAGCAATAGCTCCATAATGCGAATATCCGGCGGAATACACATGCAAGCATGGTGCAAAGCCGTGTAGCCCTTGCAATCCCGGGCATTTATATCGAGATGTTCGCTTAGCTGATTTTCTGCAAAAGCTGTCCCTTTCCCCTCGTTAATCAGATGCTCAATAGTATCCGCATTCTCCCCTTCTGCAATGGCTCTGTGGAGGTCGATTTGCCGTGGTAACGGAGCTCCGGGAATATCCTCAGAATCTTCGTAGAAAAATCCTCGCTCCCCATAACTGTTACACACAGAGGGTTGCAGAAATTGATAATGTATTTTCATGATTTGAAGAGAATACTTTTAGCCCAGATTCTGCTCCTGAATCCCGGCTCGCTTGCGGGCCGTGGCATCCAGAATGCGCTTGCGCATGCGGATAAAATGCGGTGTGGCTTCCACCAGCTCATCCGGCTCAATGTATTCGATGGCGCGCTCCAGAGAGAAAATGCGCGGCGGCGTCAGTTGGATGGAATCGTTCTTGGTGGCGGAACGGTGGTTGGTGAGGTGTTTCTCGCGGGTGGGATTCACAGGAATATCGATATTTTTGGGATTCTCGCCCACGATCATCCCTTCGTACACCTCATCCCCGGGGGAGATGAAGAGACTGCCGCGCTCCTCCATAGCCTGCAAGGCATAGGGGCGGGCAATACCGTTTTCCATGGAGATAAGCGTACTCGTCTGGCGAGTAATGATTTCCCCGGCGTAAGGGGCATATTCCTTGAAAAGATGGGAGAAAATGCCATGTCCGCTGGTAAGGTTTACCAGCTCGAACTCGAAGCCGATGAGTCCGCGTGTGGGAATCGTGGCCTGAATAAGCGTGCGTCCGCTGCCGTTCGCCTCCATGTTTTCCAGAATTCCCCGGCGATTCCCCAGAATGCGTACAGTGCCATTGGCGCAGTCATCCGGCACCTCGATGTACACCGTCTCAAAAGGCTCGCACTTAACGCCGTCCACATCCTTCAGAATCACCTTGGGGCGGGAAACCAGCAGCTCGTAATTTTCGCGGCGCATTTGCTCCACCAGAATGGCTATTTGCATGGTACCGCGAGCGGACACCATGAACACACCGGCCAAATCCGTATCCTCCACTTTAATGGAGATATTGGTACGCATCTCGCGCAGAAGGCGGTCGCGAATCACGCGGCTGGTCACATTCTTTCCGTCTCTGCCTCCCAGCGGACCATCGTTAATGCTGAACTCCATCTGCACGGTAGGCGGTTCAATCTCCACGAAGGGCAGGGCCGAATCCTCCGGATCCGCCACCAGCGTCTCGCCAATGTCCACATCCTCGAACCCGGACAAGCCGATAATGTTGCCCGCCTCCCCCACGGCAGAATCCGTGGTTTGCAGCCCGCTGTACTCGAACAGCTTGGTCACCTTAGCCTGCACGCGGGAGCCATCCGGCCGCAGCAAGAAAAGATTATCACCCTTCTGCACGCGCCCGCAGCTAATGCGCCCCACCGCCACACGCCCCACATAATCATCCCAATCAATGTTGGAAATGAGCATCTTGAAAGGCTTATCCGGCTCTGCATCCCTCGGGGCAGGAATATGGCGTACAATCTGGTGCAGCAGCGGGGTGCAATCTACCGGCGGCTCCCCTTCCGGGCTGTTCATAAAATATCCGTCTCGGGCGGAGCCGTACACAAAAGGCGCCTCGAACTGCTCCTCCGTGGCATCCAGCTCCAGCAGCAACTCCAGCACCTGCTCCCGCACCTTGAGCGGCTCCGCATGCGGGCGGTCAATCTTGTTAATCACCACAATAGGCAGCAGCCCCTCCTGCAATGCCTTGCGAAGCACAAAGCGCGTTTGGGCTTGGGGCCCCTCGTAGGCATCCACCACCAGAATCACACCATCCACCATCTTCATCACTCGCTCCACTTCCGCCCCGAAATCGGCGTGCCCGGGCGTGTCCACAATGTTAATCGTGTACCCATTCCAGTGAATGGACGTGTTTTTTGCCTTGATGGTAATACCCTTCTCGCGCTCCAAATCCATGGAATCCATGGCGCGGTCCTGCACTTCCTGATTTTCGCGGTATGTACCGCCGGCTTTCAAAAGCTGGTCCACCAAAGTAGTCTTGCCGTGGTCCACATGGGCAATAATAGCGAGATTTCGGAACTGTGCAGGTTGTTGACTCATAATTCTGGGCTGCGCCGCGCTGCGCGCGGGCACTATACCACATTCCCTCCCGCTTGAAAAGCCCAAAGCGCACAAGCCGCCCGGCGCAAAAGAAATTCCGGCTCAACTCCAGAAACATTTTGCCTGCACCACCCCCTGCAAATCCACATAGCGCGTCCGCAGCAGGGAAGCATCCCGGTGCCCCACCTCGTACTGCAGCGCCGTGTAACTGCGGAAATGCCCCAAATGGTAACTCGCAAAGGTATGCCGCAGCACATCCT
>CAYSYD010000069.1:0-12116 GCA_964435145.1 uncultured Akkermansia sp. | reverse complement strand
AAGCACAACATCGTGTCCAACGCTTCCTGCACCACCAACTGCCTTTCCCCCATGGTGAAGGTTCTGAATGACAAGTGGGGCATCGAGAAGGGCATGATGAGCACCATCCACTCCTACACCAACGACCAGCGTATCCTTGACCTGCCGCACAGCGACCCCCGCCGCATGCGCGCCGCTGCCATCAACATCATCCCCACCACCACGGGTGCTGCCAAGGCTATCGGTGAGGTGATTCCCCAGCTCAAGGGCCTGCTTAACGGTGCTTCTTTCCGCGTGCCCACTCCCACCGGTTCTCTGACCGACTTTGTGGCCGTGCTTAAGAGCGATGTGACCGTGGAAGAAGTGAATGCCGCCATGAAGGAGGCTGCCGAGGGTCCGCTCAAGGGCATCCTCGAGTACTCCGAGGAGGCTCTCGTGCTTCAGGACATCGTGTCCAACCCCCACTCCTGCATCTTCGACGCCGGTTTCACCTACGTTGTGGGTGGCAACATGGTGAAGGTGTGCGGCTGGTACGACAACGAATGGGGTTACTCCAACCGCGCCGCCGAGGCTATGAAGAAGCTGGGCGACTCCATCTGCTGCTGCTGCAAGTAAGAGTCCCGAGTGGATTCAATCCATCTCTCAATCTTATCGTGGGATGCCGCATGGCATCCCACGTTTTTTTACTGTTGCGCGTGCCGGGACGGAAAGAAAAACAAGGCTCAGGATGAAAAATCCTGAGCCTTGCCGAATAGGGGGAAGGGAAGGAGGGAGCGGCTTTAGTTGGACTTGAGCGCAGAGGATGCCTTGAAGGTAACCACCGTGGAGGCGGGAATCGTCATGGCAGCGCCGGTGCGGGGGTTGTGCCCGGTGCGGGCGGGGCGCTTTTTAGTCTCAAAGGTGCCGAACCCCACAAGCTGTACTTTTTCCGTAGCCACGGCCTTGGTAATGGCCGTGAGGGTGGCATTCAGCGCTGCCGCAGCACACTTCTTAGAGGCCTCCGGGCCAAGTTCCTTCTGAATAGCATCGATGAGTTGATTTTTATTCATGATATGTTGTTAGTGGTAAATGCACTGGAACTATAGCAGGGGGGCAGGGGCTACGCAAGCCGTAAATGCGTCTTTTTTCAAAAAATACGTTGTTAGATATTGATACAACTATTTTTTCGTTTGCTTAACGGGGAAAAGGGTAATAACGGAGAATTCGGGCATCCTGCATGTCTACCACGTAGGGGCTGGCGTGGCGGAACCATGCCCCGGTGTTGAGAATGCGGCGGGAGGCGAAACTCCATGAGCCGGAGCGGTGGAAATGCCCAAGGATAAGGATTTCTGCCCGGGGGAGGTATTGCCGTGCAAATTGCTCCGCCCGGCGGCCGCAGCTTAGCCAGCTCCACACAATGCGGAAGGGGCGTTCCGGCGGCCAGAAACAGTGCAAAAATCCCCGCAGCAGGGGATTGCGGATGCCCTCTCTCCGCAGAATGGGAGCCGTGAGCTGGCACATTTCCCGGGAAAGTTCCAAGCGGCTTTCCAAGGATGTTTCTGCATCTGTATAACGGCGGATAAGTTCTTGGCAGGCCGATTTGTTGCGCAGGTATTCCCAGCTCCACGGGGCTACTTCTTTGTATAGAGCATGCCCGTGCATTATAGCCACTCTGCCACCCCACAGCTGGAGCAAGAGCGTGGGTACATCCGGATCGTGGTTGCCGGATATCTCTACCAGCTCTACACCTTTTTCCCGGCACATATTGCGCAGAGCTTCTCGCCGGGCCATACCCTGTTCCTGCCATGGGCAGGCTCGTGTTTCTGCCATGTCTCCGGCCACGATGAGCATGTCCGTCCCCTCCAGCAGGCGCTCCAACTGAGAGAAGGGGGGCACTTCGCAGCGCTCGTGCCCCAAATGCAAATCCGATACCACGCGCACGCGTGTGCCCGGTGCCGGTTCTAAATGCCGGATGCAGGAACTCATGCTTTGCTTTGGCGTTGGCGTACTGCTTCAAACAGGCATACTCCGGTAGCCACGGAGACATTGAGGCAGGGTACTTTCCCCAGCATGGGGATACGCACCAGAAAATCGCAATTTTCTTCGGTAAGGCGGCGCATGCCATCGCCCTCTGCACCCATGACCAGTGCCATACCCCCTGTTAAATCCATATCAAATACATCCCTGTCCCCGTGGTCGGATGTGCCGACAAACCAAATGCCGGCTTCCTTCATTTGCTTCATTGTGCGCGCCAAATTCGTTACTTGGATAAAGGGAACATTTTCTGCTGCACCCACGGATACGCGCAGCACAGTTTCCGTAATCCCCACGGATTTATCTTTGGGTGCAATGACTGCTGCTACGCCGGCGCCATCGGCGGTGCGTAGAATAGCACCCAAATTGTGGGGGTCTTGAATGCAATCCAGCACTAGGTAAAGCCCCTGCGGGCAAGCGGCAAGAATGTCCTGAAGGTCTCCCTCCGGGCGTGGCTTGACCACAATGGCTGCCGGGGGCTTCTTTTCAAAGCGGGCTTCTGTCCGGGCGGTGTGCTTATTGGGTCTCGCTGTTCGGTCGTTTGGTCTCATAACGGGGAAGAGGTAAGTATTTGTAATGCGGCTCCGGCGGCCATAAAGCCGAAGGTCCCGGTAATGTGTGTGGCGGAACCGAAGCCGTTGGCACAGCCGATGCCGCCTTTTTGGTGTGGTTCCCGCTCGCAGCTTACGGAGCCGTCGCAGCGTGGGAAGCGCGGTTTCTCCGGGGAATAAACGCATGGGATTCCCAGCTCCGGGCAGCGGTCATACAAAGGAAAATCATAATCCCGGCGCAGATTTTTTCTCAGTTGGGAAAGCATATTATCCCCGCATGTGCGTGCCAAATCCGCCACGGTGATGCACGATGCATTCACTCGTCCGCCGGCGCCTCCGCAGGTAACCACCGGTACTTTTCTCCGGCGGCATTCTGCAATCAGGTGTGCTTTCGGGCGCATGGAATCAATGGCATCCACCACCACATTCGGCCGAGTATCGAACAGGTACTCCGGGTGCTTTGCTGTGTAAAATGCCATAATGGGCAGCACTTCAATGCTCGGGTTAATGAGCCGCAGACGCTCCGCCATTACCTCCACTTTAGCGCGGCCGTACTCCTGCCCCAAGGCGTGAATTTGCCGGTTTGTGTTTGTAATGCAAAGCTCGTCCATATCCAGCAGCACAATGCTGCCCACTCCGCTGCGGGCCAACGCTTCTGCTGCCCATGAGCCCACACCGCCGATGCCTACCACTGCCACTCGGGAAGCGGCTAGCTTTTCCGCTTCCTTTACTCCGTACAGACGGGCGATACCGCCAAAACGCTCTGCATCCAAACTCATACCTTATCAAAAAAACGGTTAATACGCTCCACGCAAAGAGCCTTGCCTGTGCCTGCCTCTGTTTCCAGCAGTACGCCGCTTAGCCGGGCAGGGTATCCGCCTATTGGCAATTTGGAAGGCAAGCCGCTGGTGTACCCCAGAAGTGAGGCTTCGGCCTCCCGGCCAATGACTCCATTGAGGCTGCCGCACATTCCGGCATCCGTCAAATACGCTGTACCACCGGGCAGTACGCGCTCATCCGCTGTTTGTACATGGGTATGCGTTCCTACCACCAGAGAGGCCAGGCCATCCAAATGGTACCCAAGTGCTACTTTTTCGCTCGTTGCCTCTGCATGGAAATCCACGATGATGTGCAGCACTCCGGCAGCTCGCATTCGCGCTGCTTCCGTTGCTCCGTGGGTAAACGGATTTTCTGCTCCTGGGCGCATAAAGGTTCGCCCCATGAGGGAGATAACCCCCAGTTCTCCTGTCGGAGTGGGCACAATGCAGCTGCCAAAGCCCGGGGTGCCGGCTTGCAGATTAAAGGGGCGCAGCACGCGCTGTTCTCCGTTTAGCCACGGAATAAGCTCCGCTTGGTCCCATACATGGTCTCCCAGCGTAATTACGCTTACTCCTTGCTCTAGCATTTCCCTTGCCAAATGGGGGGTAATGCCGCGTCCGCCTGCGGCATTCTCTCCATTCACCACCACGGCATCCGTTTCCAGCTCTTCCTGCAAGCCGGGCAGCAGAGCCTGAAGGGCAGAGCGCCCGGGCTCTCCCACCACATCTCCGAGAAAAAGTACCCTCATCAGTGAGTAAGTTTGGGTCCACAGGGCACCACCGTTACCGGGATGCTGGCTGCACGCACCAACTTCTCCGCCGTGTTGCCCAGCAGAATCGAAGTCAGCAACGAGTGATGCCGATTCCCGATGACGAGAATATCCACCGAATGGCGTTTGCAGAACTGGTGTACACAATCCACAATATCGTCCGATTCTTCAGCCTTGGCGTAAATGGGAATTCCCCATTTGCGTGTAATTTGCTCTCCCAGCTGCTTTGCGCGGGCATCTGCAATGGCTAGTACCGCCTCGCAGGCATCCATTTGGGTATAATCCACATTCGGCACGCTTGCAGGAATATCCCCCGAGCCGAGAGTGCCGCCGGAAAGGCTGCCCGCGGCATCAATAATGCACGGTTCCACCGCATGCAGCAAGTACATTTTACCACCGCACATGCGTACCATATTGGCGGCAAAATCGAGAACCGGCTGCCCTTCTTCCGAAAAATCTGTTGCTGCAAGGATTCTGACCATGCATGCATACTAACATGCCCCGGCTAAAAAGCCAAGAAGAAAACGAATGCGCCGGGAACAATCTGCGTGTGTTTTGTGCGGGGGCATGGCTGAGTTTTGGCTGGATTGCGGGAGGTGGGCGTGGTAGAATGTGCGGTAGAGAAAATCTTGAGCTATGTCAGTAAAACGTACATTGGTAAAGCATGCCCTTGCGAGTGAGGCTCCCGTGGATTGTGTTGTGGTGGAAGGTTGGGTCCGAACGCGCCGGGATTCGAAGAGCTTTTCCTTCTTAGAGGTGAATGATGGTACGAGTTTGGCTTCCATCCAAGTGGTGGCAGATGCCGGTATCCCCGGGTACGATGCGCTGCCGCGCATGACAACAGGCGCCTCCGTGCGGGTACAGGGGCGCTTGGTGGAAAGCCCCGGCAAGCAACGCTGGGAGATTCAGGCCACAAGTGTGGAATTGGTGGGGGCTGCTCCGGAGAGCTACCCGCTGCAAAAAAAAGGACATAGCCCGGAATTTTTGCGTTCCATTGCGCACTTGCGGCCGCGCACTAATTTGTATGGGGCCATTTTCCGCACGCGCAGCCGTATGGCTGCTGCGGTGCATCGCTTCTTTTTGGAACGCGATTTCGTGTGGGTTCATACGCCCATCATTACTGCCTCGGATTGCGAGGGTGCCGGGGAGATGTTCCATGTGACGACGCTGGACCCTTTGGCGGAACATAAGGGGTATGAAAAGGATTTCTTCGGGAAAGCCGCGAATCTGACGGTTTCCGGGCAGCTGGAGGGTGAGACTTTCGCTTGCGCCTTGAGTAATATTTATACCTTTGGCCCGACTTTCCGTGCGGAGAATAGCAATACTGCCCGCCATGCCGCCGAGTTCTGGATGATTGAACCGGAGATGGCATTCTGTAATCTGGAGGGGGATATGGAAGTGGCGGAGGCTTTCATTAAACATTTGGTGGATACGATGCTGGCGGACGATGGCGGGGATTTTGAATTCTTCTGCCGCTTTGTGGATAAAGGCTTGCGAACCCGCTTGGAGGAGGTGAGCAAAAAGCCCTTTGTGCGTTGCTCGTACACGGAGGCTATTGAGATTATGCAGAAAAGTGGCCGAAAGTTTGAGTACCCGCCGGTTTGGGGTATGGATTTGCAGACGGAGCATGAACGTTTCCTGACGGAACAGCATTTTAAGAGCCCGGTAATTGTCTATAACTATCCCAAGGAAATTAAACCTTTCTATATGCGTTTGAATGATGATGGTAAGACGGTTACGGCTATGGATGTGCTGGTGCCGGGTATTGGGGAGATTATAGGCGGGAGCCAGCGAGAGGAACGGCTGGATGTATTGGAAGGTAATTTGGAGCGCCTAGGCATGGAAAAGGAAGCTTATTACTGGTACAACGATTTGCGCCGCTATGGTACGGTGCCGCATGCGGGATTTGGGCTGGGATTCGAGCGCCTCATCATGTTCGTAACGGGGGTGCAGAACATCCGCGATGTGTTGCCTTTCCCGCGTACTCCGCGTAATTGCGAGTTTTAAGGTGTTTTTTCCCCGGTTTCGCAATCTTGACACACCTGCACTAAGCTGTTAGGATAGAGGCATGAAATCGCGCATGGAGGAATTTGCCGAGTGGGGCACGGAGGTGGTTTTTGGCCGTGCCAGGGGGTTCCGTGCGTGGGTTATGCGAGGGGTGCTGCGTTTTGCCTCGTTCTTTTTCTGGATATTGGTGCGGGTGCGGCTGCTGCTGTTTTTGCGGCGCATTAAGGCGGTGCATTATCTGGGTACCTTTGTGGTGAGTGTGGGCAATATCACCGCCGGAGGCACGGGGAAAACCCCTGTGGTGGAGTTGCTCTCCCGCACGCTGGCCGCACGGGGGAGGAAATGCGCCATCCTGACTCGAGGGTACAAGAGTGCGGATTTGGAGAAACCCCAAGAGTGGAAGGATGCCCAAGGCCGCCCGGTGAAGCATGTCCCAAAGGTGGCCAGCGATGGCGTTACTCGCTACTTGGGACCGCTCTACGCCGGGGATGAGCCGTTTATGCTGGCTCGGAATTTGGATGGAGTGGCTGTGCTGGTGGATAAGGACCGCGTTAAATCCGGTATTTTTGCCATTGAGCAACTGGGGCGTAATACGCTGATTCTGGACGATGGGATGCAGTATCTCAAACTGAAGCATGAGATTGACATCGTGTTGGTGGATTGCGGTTTCCCCTTCGGTACCGGGGCTCTGCTGCCGCGCGGAACGATGCGCGAGCCGCGTTCCAGTTTGGCTCGCGCAGATTATATTATTCTGACCAAAAGCGGCGGACAACCTCAGGATGAACTCATTCAAACGATTCGGAAGTACAACCGCGTGGCAGATATCATTGTGACGAACCATGCGCCCGTCCTCTTGGAAAACATCTTCACCGGCGAGCGCTTGCCTCTGGAGGCTCTGCGCGGAAAATACGTGGCATGTCTTTCCGGTATTGCCCGTCCCGAGAGTTTCGAGGGCTTGGTGGAACAGCTGGGGGCGCATGTGGAAATCCGCCGCAGTTACCCGGATCATTACTGGTTTGACCAAGATGAGCTGGATGCCTTTGTGGAACGCTGTGCCGACCGCGCCATGGATATGATTGTGACCACGGAGAAAGATGCCGTACGTTTCCTCCGTCCCGGGGAGATGGATGTGCCGATTTATTTTCTCCGCATTCAGATTGAGATTATTCAGGGGCAGGAAAAGTGGAACCGCATGATTGATAACATTTGCGGTTTGGGGGCACCGCAGCCTCCCCCGGAGTGGGGAGATGTGCTGTAAGCTAACATTTCATCCGTGCTTGACAAATAGAGGGGCGGGGTGTAACCTGTTGCCCGCTTATGGCACACCTTCCCACAGAGCAGATTTTCGGCATCCCCTATGTGGCCTCCTCGCTTCAGGAAGCCTCGGAAACTTGGGTTCGTTTGGCGCAGGAAACCTCCGCCCCTCTTCTTATGGCTCATTCCGATGTGCATGTGCTAACACGCATGCTCCACGAGCCGGAGTATGGGGAGGGCTTAAAGAAGTTCGATTTTATTTGTCCGGATGGCATGCCCATTGTCTGGTTGCTGCGCCGGAAGAAGGCCCCGGCCAATCGTTTGTACGGGCCGGATGTGATGGAATGGATGTGGAATAAGGGCAGGGGTGCCGGCGTACGCCATTTCTTGCTGGGGGGCTCGGAGGAGGCTTGTTCCTTGTTGCAGCAGCGTTTGGGGGAGCGCTTCCCCGGTGTGGAAGTGGTGGGGCATTACTGCCCGCCCATGGGCCAATGGCCGGAAGGTACAAATGAGGCTATGGTGGAAGCCATCCGCCAAAGTGGGGCTAATTGTGTTTGGGTGGGCCTTGGCTGCCCCAAACAGGAACGCTGGCTCTATACGCATAAAGAATTACTGCCTGCCGGCTTATATTTTGCCGTGGGGGCGGCGTTTAATTTTCATGCCGGGCTGGTAAAGCAGGCTCCTGCATGGATTCGGGCCCATGGCTTGGAGTGGCTGTACCGCCTTTGCAGTGAGCCGCGCCGCCTTTTCCGCCGCTATTTAGTGCATAATTCCCGCTTCCTTTGGTACTGCCTCACGCGCCGGATATAATTTTTTCTGCCATGCAGGGATAATACCCTTGCGCATCATTGGAAAATCATTATAATACTCGCTCCGCTTGTGCGGAGTTGAGCTTATGAATGCACCTTTAGCTGAGAGAGCCTTGCAGTACCACGAGCAACCGCGTCCCGGTAAGCTCGAGGTTCTTCCTTGTAAGTCCTGCTTTACGATTGATGACCTCACTCTGGCATATTCTCCCGGGGTGGCGGTGCCGTGCATGGAGATTGCGGAGGACGCCGCAGTTTCCTCCCGCTACACGAACCGTGGCAATCTGGTGGGCGTGATTAGTAATGGCACGGCAGTGCTTGGCCTCGGAAACATCGGGGCTCACGCATCCAAGCCGGTGATGGAGGGCAAGGGTCTCCTCTTCAAAATTTACGCCGATGTGGATGTGTTCGACATCGAGCTGGATATCAAGAAGCCGGAGACTCTGATTGAGGTGATTAAAACGATGGAGCCCACCTTTGGTGCCATTAATCTGGAGGATATTAAGGCTCCGGAATGCTTTATTGTGGAACAGCGTTTGCGCGAGGAGATGAATATCCCCGTGTTCCACGATGACCAGCACGGCACGGCGGTGATTTCCGGCGCGGCATTGCTGAATGCGGCCCACCTTACGGGGCGTCTGCTTCAGGATATGCGCTGCGTGGTGTGCGGTGCAGGTGCCGCCGGTATTGCCTGTGCCAAGTTCTACATGGCCCTGGGTATCCGCCGCGAGAATATTTTTATGTTTGATTCCAAGGGGCTCATTCATACGGGGCGTCTGGATTTGCACCCCACGAAGGCCATGTTTGCCCAGAGTGAGGATTGCACGCTTGAGGTGGCCTTGCAAGGTGCCGATATTTTCTTGGGGCTCTCCAAGAAAGGCTTGCTGAAGCCGGAGATGGTAAAGAGCATGGCCCCCAACCCCATTATCTTTGCCTGCGCGAACCCGGACCCCGAGATTACCTACGAGGAGGCTAAGGCTGCCCGCCCGGATTGCATTATGGGTTCCGGCCGCAGTGATTGGCCCAATCAGGTGAATAATGTGAGCTGCTTCCCGTATATGTTCCGCGCTGCTTTAGATATGCACGCTACCAGCATTAGCGAGGCGATGAAGATTGCCGCTGCTCGCGCCTTGGCCGATTTGGCTCGCCAGCCTGTGCCGCAGGAGGTGGTGGAGGCCAATGGCGGTGTGCCGTTGGAATTTGGCCGCGATTATGTGATTCCGAAGCCCTTCGACCCCCGCATGATTGAGTACCTCTGCCCGGCTATTGCGGAGGCTGCCGTCATCTCCGGCGTGGCCCGGCGAGAGCTGCCGGAGACGGAGGCTTACAAGGCTGAGTTGAAGGCTCGCGTGGCCCGCGTACACCAGCGTACACACGCCCTCGTGGATAGTTACAAGGCCTGAATTTTAGGATAATTTCGGCTCACCCGGATGTGAATACGTCCGGGTGAGCCTTTTTTTGCCCGCTTCTTCCCGCCGTCAAAAAAAACTGCCAATGGCAGATTTTCAGGTGGACAAAGCAGGGATAAAAGGATACCATAAGGGCAACACCGGAATTGGTGGTTGAAAGTTTTACCTAATACTCTTAAAATAATACAATTATGTTCAAGTATCCCAAAAAGCCCGAAGTGCCGTCTCCTGCTGCTCCCTCTCCTTTTGCTCCGAACGATATTCCGGAGGAATGGGCTTCTCCCGTGGCTCCCGCTGCGGAAACTCCCGTGGCGGATCCGAGTTACTACACGGAGGATACCACCTCTCCCTTTGATGCACCTGCCCCCTCTGCCGCTCCCGTGGCTTCTCGCAACGTGCTGAATTACGATGTATCCGTGGTGGGTATTCTCCGCTTTACGGATGATTTGCTGGTGGATGGCTCCGTGGAGGGTGAAATTACCTCCGATGGTGTGCTGACGGTGGGTGCCAATGCCAGTATTCAGGCTAGCGATAAAAACAAAGTGGCTGTGCGTACCAAGAGCGCTATCATCCATGGTAAGGTGATTGGCGATATTGAGGTGACGGACCGTGTGGTGCTGGCTTCTACTGCGGAACTCGTGGGCGATGTGACGGCTGCCCGCATTTCCATTGAAGAAGGTGCCGTGTTTGTGGGGCATTGCAGTGTGGGGTCTCCCGCCTCCGCTCCGGTGCCCACGGCTTCCCGCAAGTCCGGCGCTTCCAAGAAGAATGTATCTCCCGCATCGGATGCCAACCTTCTGGGTTGATTCCGTGCCGGAATTTGTGAGCGCAGCGTATGCCGGAGTTCAAGACAGAACCCATTGTAGTTCCGTCCGATTCCGGTTTGCTGCCGGCAGGTGAGCGCGACCGCAGGGTGGTGCTCACCTCGTTTCGGGGGGAGGCTTCCCGGGTGCAGGTCCCCACGCGGGAGGTAATTTGCTACGAGTGCGGCAGTAAATCCCGAGTGCCTTCCGCAGCGCTGTCTGCTAATTGTATCCACTGCCATGCTCATTTGAACATGGCGGACGTAGAGATTCGCCCCGGTTCTCGCCGGCTGACGGTACGAACTCTCGGGGATGTGCATGTGCAGCCGGATACGGTGCTGTCCCATCTTTCCGTGGTGTGCCGCCATATGGAGGTGGAGGGGCGAGTTTCCGGCTCATTTCGTTGCTCCGGCACCTTGCGTTTTTGCGAATCCACCCGTGTGGGCGGCACCATCAGTGCGCGGCGCCTTGTGGTGGATAAAGGGGTACAGTTGGAGCTTGGAAGCGGTGCTGCGGCTGAGGAGGTGGAGGTGTACGGGCAACTATCCGGCATATTGCAGGCAAAAAAGAAGGTAACGGTGTATCGCGGGGCTGTGCTGGAAGGGAATTGTAAATGCCCGGATATTGAGGTGCGCCCCGGTGGCCGCTATGCCGGGAACGACTCATATTAAAGCACGCTTCCGGCTATGGATATACGCATTCGCGGCGCTTCCCAAAATACCCTGCGCCATGTAGATTTGGATTTACCCGCAGGGAAGCTGATTGCTCTGGTGGGACCCAGTGGCTCCGGCAAAAGCACATTGGCTTTCGATACCTTGTTTGCCGAAAGTCGGCGGCGCTTTTTGGATTGCCTTTCTCCCGGTGCCCGGCGCCTGCTGGCCCGCCCGGAAAAACCGCGCGTGGAGAGCATCGAGGGCTTGCCCCCGGCCTTATGCCTAGAGCAGCACCTGCCGCCCGGGCAATCCCGCACGGTGCTGGGTTCCCTTACGGAAACCCTGGATTACCTGCGCATCCTATACGCCGCCATTGGCGTGCCGCACGATCCGCATACCGGCGAGACTTTGAGCCGCCTGAGCCCGGAAGAAATCACCACACAAATATGCTCCTTGGTGCCGGATGCGCGCCTAACCCTTTTGGCTCCCCTCCAAGCGGCTTTCGCGCAGGAGGCGGAATCCTCCATCCTGATGCTCCGTAAACAGGGCTACCTTCGCGTGCGGGTGGATGGCGTTATTTGCGAACTGGATGAGCTGGAACAGGCTCCTCCTGCGCCGGGGTCCGTGTGCGAGCTGGTGGTGGACCGCATCGTATTGCGAACCGGGGTGGAATCCCGCGTGGCGGATTCTGTGCAGGCGGCTTTGCGCCTAAGCCCGGAGGAAATCAGGGTGCTGGTGCAAGCCCGCAGGGAGGAGGCGAAGCTGCTTGCTTACCATACGCGCTACCGTAATCCGGAAACCGGCTTTACCCTGCCGGATTTATCACCAAGCATGTTTTCCCATTTCTCCTCCGCCGGGGCATGCCCGCATTGTGCCGGCCTGGGTACGGTGGAAACGCGAGCCCGGCAGACGGAACTTTGCCCTGCATGCCGCGGCATGCGCCTGAATCCGACAGCTCTTGCGGTAACTCTTCTCTTCGGCAAACAGGAATGGAACTTGGGAGCCTTTTGCGACCTCCCGGTGCAGGAAAATTACGCCATCCTGGAGCATTAG
>CAYSYD010000068.1:0-12308 GCA_964435145.1 uncultured Akkermansia sp. | reverse complement strand
CTTCATTGTATCGAGCCAGACCGGACATAAACACCAGCAAATCTGAAACAGACCCACTTTGGGACACATGTGGGAAAATCTACTTGCGGAGAAATAGAGCTTGTGCTAGAGTATGGCAATGCAGAACTGCACTCAATCTCTCGAATGGAAGCGGCTGGCCGATTTGCCCGATGCAGAAGGCTTTGCCGGTATGTATGCCGGGGTAAGTAATGGTGCCCTCATTGTGGCCGGCGGTGCCAATTTCCCGGAAAAGCCCCTGTGGGAAGGCGGGCCCAAGCGCTGGACCGACCGCGTTTTTGTGATGCCGACAGGTAATCCCGGCTGGCAGGATGCCGCTCCGCTGCCCAAGCCGCTGGGGTACGGTGCCACGGCAAGCCTGCCGCAAGGTGTCCTCTTTATCGGCGGCAGCAATGCCGGCGGTGCCGTAGCGGATTGCTACATGCTTACCTACGAAGCCGGGCAAGTAAGCTGCCGGGAGGTAGCCCCCCTGCCCACCCCGCTCACCGGGCACTCTGCCGTGGTAATGGGCGGCAAGGTATATGTGCAGGGTGGTTCCGTGGCCGTGGGAGAACAGGATGCCGAAGCCCGCATGTGGGTGTACGACCCTGCCGCCGATGCTTGGAGCGAGGGGGAAGCCATGCCCTGCTGCGGGCGTTTCCTGCACCAGATGGCCGTTATCGGCAGCACTCTGTATGTGCTGGGCGGCATTGGCATTATCCCCGGAGAAGAGGGGCGCATGGTACGCGAAATGCTCACCGATGCCTGGAGCTGGAACGCCACCACCGGCTGGCGCCGTTTGGAGCATCTGCCCCATTACTGCGGAGCCGCCCCCACCCCTGCCCCCGTCATCAACGGCTGCATCTACCTGCTGGGCGGGGATGATGCCACCGTCAAAGGCTACACCCCCGCGAACCACCCCGGCTTCCACAACCAAAGCCTGTGCTACAACCCCGGCACCAACACATGGTGCGATGCCGGAGAAATCGCCGTAGCCCGTGCCGTACTTCCCTGCGCAGAATGGAACGGCATGGCCGTCATCGTTAACGGCGAACAGCGCCCCGGCAAACGCTCCAACCAAGTATGGGGCGCCATCATGTAACCCGCCACCCCTCCCCAAACCACAATGAAAACACTTCTTCTTCTGGGTGTGCTGGCAGCCCTGCCCCTTGCCGCCCAATGCGGCACCGGCTGCGGCCAATACACCCCGCCCGGCCTGCACACAGTACCCGCAGCGGAAAGCCCCCGCATTGCGGATTCCGTGGGGCGTGCGGGCATGGTAGCCTCCCTGCTGCCCGGCAAGTGCGGAGCAGGCAAATGCGGGGCTCGCATCCTTATGACCGGGGGTGCGAATTTCCCGCAAGCCAAACCGGGTGCCAAAACCCCGGCGGAGCGCGGTCCCAAGGTCTTTTACGATGATGTGCTGGTATTCGACCCGACCACCGGCAGTTCCGAAACCGTGGGCAAGCTGCCCTACGCCATCGGCTACGCCGCCCACACCAGCTACTTGCCCGGACGCATGATTTTGGCAGGCGGCTGCAACATGGAGGGCCACACAAACCGCACACTGAGTGTGAGCTGGCACCAAGACCAATTCTCCGTGCAGGAATTACCCGCCCTGCCCCTCCGCACAGCCTATCCGGCCTTTGTGCAGGCCAAGGGCAAGCTCTATGTCTTCGGCGGGCAGGAGAATGCAGATTCCACCGCCTGCCTGAACCGCAGCTTTGTACTGGATTTGAGCGCCCCGGAAAAAGGCTGGGCGGAGCTGGCACCCATGCCGGGAGAAGGCCGCATGCTGGCTGCCGCCGGCACCTGCTGCCGCAGTGGTAACATCTATATCACCGGCGGATGCTCCCTGCACCCGGATTCCAAAGGACAGGCCGAACGCACCTACCTGAAGAGTACCTTGTGCTACAATCCCGCCACAAACACATGGAGTACCGCTGCCGATATGCCGGAAACCATCGTGGCTCCTGCCACCCCCATGCCCGCCACCCGGGCAGGGCTGCTCGTTATCGGCGGCGATCCCGGCAACTTCTACCGCGCCTCCCTGGCCGGTACTGCTCCGGCCATTCACCCCGGCCAGAATACCACCGTATACGCCTTCTGCCCCCAATCCGGCACTTGGAAAAAGTACGGCGAAAACAGCATCGGCATTGCCACGGCTCCCGCCGTTAAAGCCGGCTGCACCATCTACACCATCTCCGGAGAAACACACCCCGGTGTTCGCACCCCGGTTATCACCACCCTTCAACTCAAACAATAAAACCACAACATACATACCATGACGCAACCTAATCCTATTCTGGCATTCCTAGCCGACCTCACTCCCTGGGTAGCCATTGTAATCGCCGTACTGGCCATACTTGCCGCCAGCAAGAAAGGACTTGGCAAACCTGCCATTTCCCCGAACGCCCCCATCACCAAGCCCGGCAAGTGGGCCTGGATTGCCGTGGCTGTACTCTGGGTAGTGGTAATGCTCAACTATTTCGACCGCCAGCTGCTGGCTGTGTTGAACAAATCCATGACGGAAGGGCCCGGGTGCATCCAGATGACTCAGGCTCAGTTCGGCATGGTCACCTCCGCCTTCCTTATTGTATATGCCGCGCTTTCCCCCGTGGGCGGATACCTGGCCGACCGCTTCAGCCGCTCCTTCATCATCATGTGTTCCTTGGTGGTGTGGTCCGTGGTAACGTGGATGACCGGTAAATCCGAATCCTACGAAGAACTTATCTTCTGGCGTGCCGCCATGGGCGTGAGCGAGGCCTTCTACATTCCCGCCGCCTTGGCTCTTATTACGGATTACCACCGTGGCGGCACCCGTTCCTTGGCCACAGGCCTGCACATGAGCGGCATTTACGCCGGGCAGGTACTGGCCGGCTGCGGAGCCATGATGGCCGGCGACCCCTGCCAGCTGGGCTGGCGCCTCACCTTCGAGCTTTTCGGCTTCATCGGTGTGGCCTATGGTCTCGTAGTTCTCTTCTTCTTGCGCGACCCGAAGGCCGAGGAAGCCCCCCTTGCCGACAAGGCACGCGAAGCTGCCATGGAAGCCACCGCCGCAGCAGCCCCCACTGTTGCCGCCACCTTCACGCTGGGGCAAATGCTCAAGAGCATCTTTACCGGGCGCGGCATGTACCTGCTGCTGCTTATGATTTCCTTTGCAGGCTTTGCGAACTGGTTCCTGCTGGGCTGGTACCCCCGCCTGCTGCAGGACATGTTCAACATTTCCGAGGCGGAGGCAGGCCCGCAGGCCACCTTCTGGATTAACATCGCCAAGTACATCTCCGTGCTGGCCTGCGCCGTCATTGCAGACCGCTGGTACCTGCGCAACAAAAACGCCCGAGCCTATGTACCCGGCATTGCCTTCTGCCTGGCAGGCCCCTGCGTGCTGCTGGCCATGCTCTTCGGTGTAGAAATCGGTTTGGCGGCGGTGCTGGCACTGGTTGCCATGCAAGGTGTGGCTCAGGGTTCCATGGATGCCACGCTCATGCCTGTGCTGCGCAACACCATCGATGAGCGCTTTGCCGCCACGGGATACGGCCTACTGAATCTCACCTCCGTGGGTGCCGGCGCCTTGGTTTCCTGGCTGGGCGGCATGCTGAAGGATGCCGGCACGCCGCTCTCCACGGTGCTTAGCCTTGCCGGCGTACTCATGATTCTCTGCGGCATCATCCTCTTCTGCCTGCCGCGCAAAGAAAACGCCTAAGCTCACCATGCTGAGACCCAACACGCTATTCCTACTCTTTGCAGCCATGCTGGCGGTGCTTCCCCTTGCACCGCCGGCCATGGCGGAGGGGGATACCCCCCCCACCGCTTCGCAAAGCAAAAAGAAAAAAAGGGGGCGTGCAGACCGGGCATCCGCTCTGAGCGGTAATTTTTACCGGCTCGCCGAATTGGAAAGTGAGCCATATTCCCGGGGTGTCATTGTGTTCGAAGCCGGAAAGGGCAACCCCTATGCCAGCATACGCATCCCGGATATCATCAATGCAAACGGTCTGCTGGTAGCCATGGCCGAAGGGCGCTATTCCAACTCGGACCAAGGGCAGAATGACCTCATCGTCTCCACCTCGAAAGATGGCGGCAAGCACTGGAGCCGCCCCACGGTTGCCCTCGCCTCCCACGGCGCCACCTATAACAACCCCTGCCTCATTTACGACCCTGCCACCAAGCAGATTGTCCTCTTCTTCCAACGCTACCCGGAAGGAGTCAAAGAACGCGACCCCAACATCCCCACAGGCCACCAGGATAAGCGCGCCATTCGCAATTTTGTCTCCTTCTCCAAGAACGGGAAAAGCTGGAGCAAGCCCAAGGATGTAACCGAATTTACCAAAAACGAAGGCGTCACCATCACATGCAGCGGGCCTAACCCCGGCGTGTGCCTCACCCGGGGGCGGCACAAAGGGCGGCTTGTTGTACCGCTGAATGAAGGCCCTTTCGGGAATTGGACTCTGGCAGCAGCCTATTCCGACGACCATGGAAAAACGTGGCGCATTGGCCGCAAATCAGCCTCCGGCTGCGGGGTGAACGAGGTATCCGTGGCGGAAACAGAACAGGGAGAACTTCTGGTTGTCTCCCGCGCTTGGGGGGGCTCGTACCGTAAGGTTTCCTACTCACAGGATGGGGGAGAAAGCTGGGGCGACATTCATGACCACGCGGAGCTGCCCAGCCCCAATGTGCAAAACGGGCTCACGCGCTATTCCTTTACGGACGATAAGGCTCTTGGGGGGCGCGGGCGTGTTCTCTTTTCCAGTCCCACACAAGGTAGCCGGCGGGACGGCATCATCAAAATGAGTTACGACGATGGCAAAACGTGGCCCGTGGCGCGCATGGTGGGAAGCGGTCCCTTTGCCTACTCCGTACTCTGCCCCGTGTGCCCCGGCGTGGTAGGACTGCTGTACGAGGTGAACGGCAACCCGCTCACCACCATTAAGTTTACCCCGGTAAGCATCTCATGGCTCACTCAGGGGGAGGATACGGGCATGGCGGTCACCCCCGAGGACACGGGCGACAAGCCTGCCCGCAAGAAAAAGAAAAAACGCCAGCACTGATTATTCCCATGTACATCCAAGACCAACTGGGCGAGATAAAAGCAGGCATTGCCGCCGCAGAACAACGCGCCGGGCGCGCCCCGGGCAGCGTATCCTTACTGGCAGTAAGTAAAACCTTCCCCGTGGAGGACATTATGCAAGCCTATGCGGATGGGCAACGGCTCTTTGGCGAGAACCGCCTACAGGAAGCCTTGGAAAAAATGCCCGCCATGCCGGCGGATTGCATCTGGCACCTCATTGGCCCCTTGCAGCGCAACAAAGTGCGCAAGGCTCTCGCGGCGGGATTTGCCATGCTGCAAGCAGTGGATTCCCTGCGGCTGGCGGAGTGTATTTCCCGCATTGCGGGGGAGGAAGGCTGCATCGCCCGTATCCTGCTGGAAGTAAATGTGGATGGGGAGGAAAGCAAGCACGGATTCACCCCGAAGGGACTGGAAGAGGAATGGAACAGTCTCACCGCGCTCCCCGGGCTGGATATCTGCGGGCTGATGTGTATCCCCGCCCCCACGGAAAACCCGGAGGATGCCCGGCCTGCCTTCCGCGCCCTGCGGCAATTGGCGGAAAAACTGCGCGCACGCGGTCCCCTGCCCCTGCCGGAACTCTCCATGGGCATGAGCCACGATTACCCCGTGGCCGTGGAGGAAGGCGCCACCATTGTCCGTGTGGGTTCCGCCATCTTCGGCAAGCGGGATTACAGCGCATAACTCCACAAGAAAACCGCCGGAACCACACCCGGCAAGTGAAGTCTGAATACCGTTGCTACCTTTCGGTCCTGGCGGGGTTTTCCAGCTGCACTTCCGGGGGATTCCGGCGGCTCACCCAATATGCCACAAGCGTGGCGGCGAGTCAAGCGTATTCTGTCTGCTGTCTCAGAAAACAGAGCTTACGCCGAGGGAGATAACATGCTGGCTAAAGCTGCGGGCATACTCAGTGTGGATATAAGTACGGGCGTACTCGTAGCCCAGTTTTACCATGATAGATTCCCCGGCCTGCATCTTCAACCCGGCACCCACGCTAAAAGTGAACGCACCGAAGGAATCCTCGTAACGCCGGCGGGCATGGTTATCCTTCAGCCGGTATTGTCCCAGCGCATATCCGGCCTTGCCGCCTATATCCAGAAAGAGCTTATCCACCAGCCCGAAGTTCAGGTCGTAGCCGGCCGTCATAGGTACGGACCATATTTTCTGGTCCGCATGGCGGCGGGAGTGGTGGAGTACCACATCATCGCTGCCTTCGAGATAGGCGCCTTGCAGGCTGAACTGGTGGCGCCAGCGGTTTTCCGCATTACTGTACAAGTTGAACGAGCCGCGCACGCCCCATGTGTTAGGCATATCATTCGTGCTGATGCCATAGATACTCTCAATCCCATACATGGGATGCCAATCGTAAGGTGTGAGTGCTCCGGTCTGGGGGGAGGGTAGTACATAGGGAGCAGCTAATCCGGGCAGAGCCAAAGCCACTGCCGTGCCGAAAGTGTAGAGGGGGGTCTTGCTCATAGCAACTACCTGTTTAGCATGCAGGCCGTGCGAAAAGCAAGAAGTTATTGAAAAATTAGACTGTTACACCATTTACTTAGCCAAGGCAAAGAGGCGCACGAAGCGAGGGCAAAAACGGCGCAGTAGGAAGAACAGACCACTGCATATGGCCAGAATGACAAAAGGCATGTACAGGCACTGTGTTTCTGTAAAGCGTCCGCCATAAGAACCGGTCATTGCCAAGCGCAGCGCATGCAGCACAATGTAATGCGTTACATAAATAAAGAAGGAAGCCGGAGCAAGTGCCACCACAGCGTGGGTAAAGCGCGGCAGGTAGCGCTCACACAGGGCGCCGATGCCCATCGTGCAGCTTACCCCCAGCAGCACTAATGCGCTGCTCTGCACGGGCGGGTAAAACCCAAAGAGGTACACAAAGGGCAGCAGCAGCAGTGCCGCCAGCACGGGTGCCCATGCATACTCCCGCACATAAGCGGAAAAGCGCGCAAAATCAGCATGCCGTCGTATCCACAGGCCAAGGGAGTAGAAGCCGAGTGCCAAAATGCTCTCGTACAGGCGGAAAGGCAGCCAGCCCACGCGCCAGGATTTGTGGCTGGCGGCGGTTTCGGCATCGCGTGCGCAGAATACATCGCTGCATGCGAAGCTCAGCAGCACCAGCACCAGCAGCACTTTGGACGGTATGCGCTGCAAGAGCGGGCTGAAGAGTGCCAGCAATATCAGCGTGCGGAGGAACCAAAGAGGCACGTTGTCAAAATCCCAATAGCACCAGTTGAGGAGCCCCATCTCCCGAGGAATCAGACTCCACCGGAACCAGTTAAAATCGCCGGCCAGTGTTTGGCCCCAGTGCATCATCGGCTGCAGCAGGAGGATGGAGGCCACAGACGTCCAGAAGATGAAGGGCAGCAGCAGCGTACGGGTACGTTTCCAATCCAGCCATTGCCCTGCGGCTGCTTTGTGGGTAAAATACCCCGCCGCTAAAAAGAAGAAGAAAATGAGGCTGCGGTAGTTGAAAAGGTCGATTATGTAGTTGAAGCTGCCATAGGGGCGATCCACATGGCGGAGAATGACGCAAAAAGCCGTCCACACGCGGCAGAAATCAATCCACTCAATGCGTGAGGAAGGCGTGTTGCTCATAAAAGCGTTTTTTCAGTTCATGCTTGGGGGGATTCTTCCTCATCCATCGCCTCAATGGCGCGGCGCATACTGCGTGTGAGGAAGGGGCGCACCAGCAAGCCGTACAGCAAGTAGCACAGGAAGATGAGCGCCGGAGCAATCCACGGGAAGGCAATGAGTGCCCCCACGGCTATGAGTGCGGCCAGCATCGCGGTTATGGTGCCGCGTTTCTCAAAGTTCACATGCTTGAAGCTGGGGTAGATAACGCGGCTCATCATCAGCAGGGAAACAAGCGTCATCACCGCCGCCATGAGAATCTGCCAGGGAAGGTCGATAATGAGGTTGCGGTTAGTGGTAATATCCACCACGAGGTACATGGTGCTTACCACGGCACCGGCGGCCATGGGTACAGGCAGACCCACGAAATCCATGCTTTGGTTCGGCTTCTTCGGCTCTGCGGCCATGCAGTTGAAACGAGCCAAGCGCAGTGCGGCACACAGCAGGTACAACACGGCAATGGCATAGCCCAAATATGGCAGCGGAAGGTCGAAAAGCACAGCGCGTGCCAGCAACATTGCCGGTGCAATGCCGAAGGAAACCACATCCGCAATGGAATCGAACTCGCGCCCAAAGGGGCCATCGCTCTTGCACATGCGTGCCACGCGCCCATCCAAGAGGTCGAACACGCATGCGGCAAAGATGAAGTATGTGGCCTGCTGGTAGTGTTCAAAAGCAGCAGGGGTGCCGTTATCACACTTCATCCCCTCGAATATCGTGAGGATGGAGAAAAAGCCACACAGGAGGTTACCTGCCGTAAGCATGTTCGGCAGGATGGGGATTTTAGGTTCATCCGGGTACACCGGGGGCTGGGGATTTGCCATGGTATCTAAAGGTTACTCTGGATTCTACCCGATACGAGCGCAAAAATCAAGCAAGAGTTTCACATGCTTTGGAAAGCAGTGTTTCCAAAGCGGCTACATCCTTACCGGAACCGCGCGCCATATCGGCCTTGCCACCGCCTTTGCCTCCCACAATGGGAGCCAGCACGCGGATAATCTCGCCCGCTTTCTTACCGGCTGCTTGGGCGGATTCGCCGCAGTAGGCGCCCAGCAGGAGGGAATCCCCGGCTTCCATCACAAGGAAGGCAGCCCCGGCATAGTGGCGCTTGCGCAGGCCATTGAAAAGCTCTGTAAGCAGTTCATTGCTGCCCTCTACGGAAAGCACCAGAGATGCAGGGGAATCTGCCAGCTCCGTATTCAGCAAAGCATCCGCCATACCGGCGGCGGCGGCTGCCTGAGCCTTCTTGAGGCGTTTATCCGCCTCCAGTGCCGCTTCTTTCAGCATATCGCAATAGGCAAAGTACTCATCCATCAATGCGTTCACCACGCGAATATCGCGGGACTGCACTGCCTTTTTAGCGGGCTGGGAATCATTTGTGGGCACGGGGACGATGGGTTGTCCCATTTCAGCCAATCGGCTATTAGCCGCCATCAGTTTATCCAGCATTTCCTTGGCCTCGGGCAAGCGGGCTTTAATGAGGTCGCGCACCACGGCGAGGCCGGCCTCGCCGGCTCCGGCTTCGATACGGCGTACACCGCTGGCAATAGCACCCTCGCTGCGGATTTTGAAGAAGCCCACCTTGCGGGTGCTGGCGGCATGCGTGCCGCCGCAAAGCTCCATGGAGACGCCGTTGAATGCGCCATCCGCACCGCCCATTTGCACCAGCCGCACCACATCGCCGTACTTATCGCCGAAGAACTGGCAAATTTCCGGGTGTTTGCGGATTTCGGTCATGGGGTACTCGCGGGAGATGATGGGGAGATCCTCCTCCACCCATTGGTTGACCAGTTCTTCCACGCGGCGGAGGTCCTCCTTGGAAATAGCGGCGCTATTCACATCGAAGCGCAGGCGGTCGGCATCCACGAGGGAGCCTTGCTGGGCAATATCCTCGCTCACCAGCGTGCGCAGAGCCTTATGCAGCAAGTGCGTGGCGCTGTGGTGCGCCTCCAGGGCACGGCGGCGTTCCGTATCGAGTGTAAGCTGCACTGTATCCCCCACGGCGGGGGTAATACCATCTGCCGTGGATATAAGGTGGGCACGGGCTTGGCCGATTTGCTGCACTCCCATTACCGGGCAGGAATCCCCGCCAAGAGTCAGCGTGCCGCCATCACTCATCTGGCCACCCATTTCGGCGTAGAAGGGGGTCTTATCCGTAATCACGAAGAGCAGGCCATCCGCCTCGTGAACCTCCGTCACGGTGGCTGTGGAGCAATCCTCCGTATAACCGGTAAACTCCGTTACCTGCTCCGTCTTGAGGTCGAGGGCACGCACCACCTGCTTTTTCTGGGCAGCCTTAGCGCGCTGGCGCTGCTCCTCCATGAGCGCATCAAAGCGGGCGGTATCCACCGTCAGTCCGCGTTCGCGAGCCATGAGTGCCGTAAGGTCGATGGGGAAGCCATAAGTATCGTACAGTTTGAAGGCAAACTCACCGCTCACCGTTCCGGTGGCTGCCACTTCCTTATCGAAGAGTTCCAAGCCGCGGTCGAGCGTCTCGTTAAAGCTGGTTTCCTCGCGCAGCAGCACTTCTTTAATCGTGTGGGCACGGCCCACAATCTCCGGGAACACGCGGCCCATCTCCTCGGCCAGCGTATCCACGAGTTGGGAGAGGAAGGGCTTTTCCAAACCCAAGGTACGGCCATAGCGCACGGCGCGGCGGAGAATGCGGCGCAGCACATAGTTGCGCCCGTTGTTACCGGGCAGGATGCCATCTGCAATGGAGAAGCTAAGCGTGCGGATGTGGTCCGCAATCACGCGGAAGGCAATGCTCTCGCGCAGGATTTCCTTGTTTTCCTCCGTGGCATCCTGCGGGTAGATATCCACATAAGTGCGGCCGGAAATCTCCTCGATGCGGCGGAAGATGGGGCGGAATACACCCGTGCTGTAATTGGAAATGCGGCGGGAGAAATCCTTAAACCCGTCTGTGCATTGAATCATGGCGCAAGCGCGCTCAAAGCCCATACCCGTATCCACATGGCAGGCAGGCAACGGGCGGAAGGAGCCATCGCTCTCGGCGTTGTACTGGATGAACACGAGGTTCCAAATCTCGATGCACTTATCACTATCGCCATTCACCAGCTTGCCTTGGGTATCGCCCTCCGGCGTGAGGTCCACATGCAGCTCCGAGCAGGGGCCGCAGGGGCCGGTTTCGCCCATCATCCAGAAGTTATCTTTCACGTTGCCATTCACCACATGCACTGCGGGATCCAGCCCTTTGCTGCGGAAGAGGGCTGCCCATGCATCGTAGGCCTCCTGATCGAATTCGCCGGGGTCGCCGGCGGCTTTATTGGGGCAATACACTGTGGCATACAAGCGCTCCACCGGGAAGCCCCAGCGCTCCACGATAAGCTCCCAAGCCCATGCGATGGCCTCCTTTTTGAAATAATCGCCGAAGGACCAGTTCCCCAGCATCTCGAAGAAAGTGTGGTGGTATGAATCCTGCCCCACATCCTCCAAATCGTTGTGCTTACCACCGGCGCGGATGCACTTTTGCGTATCCGTGGCACGGGCAGGCTTCCACGGCGGAGTCCATACCCCAAGGAAATAGGGCACAAACTGGTTCATTCCGGCGTTGGTAAACAGCAACCCGGGACTCTGCGGCATCAGGGAAGCGGAGGGTACAACGGCATGCTGCTTCTCATGGAAAAAATCCAAGAAACTCTGGCGAATCTGCGCGGCGGTCATCATAACTGCGTCTGGTATAAAGAAAGAGAAAAATTAATACCCGCCCAGCATACACCCACGCGCGCCTGCTGTAAAGGCAAATATTTGCCGCGCAAAGGCGGTATTTCATCCTCACAATCGCCGGGAATCATGCTATACTCCGGGGGCATGAGATTCCGGCACTACCTGTACAGCCTGTTCCTGAGCATTCCGGCACTGGCCGCAGACTTACCCCGCGCCATCGTTCTGTTTGTGGCGGATGATTTAGGCTACCACGACACCTCCGCCTACGGATGCGCGGAGATGCCCTGCCCGCAAGTACAGCGTCTGGCAGAAGAGGGCTTGCTGTTTACGGATGCCCACAGCACGAACTCCGTATGCACCCCCTCGCGGTATTCCATGCTCACCGGGCAATACGTCTGGCGAAAAAAAGGCACGGGTATCCTGCCGGGGGGGGGGGGGGATGCAAAACTCATCCTTCCCGTTCGCGGTGAAGGGCACACACTGGCGCACCTCATGCAGCAAGCAGGGTACCGCACGGCCGCTATCGGTAAATGGCACCTCGGCTTGGGCGCCGGGCAGGAGCCTACGGATTGGAACCGCCCCATCTCCCCTTCCCCGCAGGAAGCCGGTTTCGATTACTCCTTCATCATGGCCGCCACGGGGGATCGCGTACCCTGCGCGACAGCGAGAACCACCTACCGGCGCTTCTGGGGCAAAGTGCCATCGGGCGCAATGAGCTGGTACTCCAAGCCTTCGAAGCCCCGCGCTATGCCCTGCGCCAAGGACTGCTCAAATACATCCCCCCCCTTCCGCAGGCAGGCAGAACAACTCTACAGCCTCGAAACCGACCCGGCGGAAAAACATAATCGGGCCCCCACCCCCCCCCAACACCACCAGCGCCGCCGCAAACGCCACCGCCAGCTTACCCGCGAGGCCG
>CAYSYD010000067.1:0-13018 GCA_964435145.1 uncultured Akkermansia sp. | reverse complement strand
AGCTCATATCGGACACGTGAATCATGCCGTCGATGCCTTCCTCCAGAGCCACGAAAGCACCGTAGGGGGTAAGGTTACGCACAGCGCCGGAGATAATCGTACCCACGGGGAAGCGGACTTCGATAGCCTCCCAGGGGTTCTCGTCGAGCTGACGGATACCGAGGGAAATCTTCTGCTCTTCCACGGAGATGTTGAGCACCACGGCCTCGATTTCCTGATCCAGAGAGAGGACATCGGAGGGGCGAGTGATGCGCTTGGTCCAGGACAGCTCGGAAACGTGTACGAGACCTTCCACCCCCTTCTCCAACTCCACGAAAGCACCGTAGGCGAGGAGCTTGGTCACGCGGCCCTTGACACGGGAAGCGATGGGATACTTCTGCTCGATATCGGCCCAAGGATTGTCGGAAAGCTGCTTGAGCCCCAGAGAAACGCGCTCTTTGTCGCGGTCCACATCGAGGATGAGTACTTCCAGCTCCTGCCCGATGTGCAGCAGCTCGGAGGGATGATTCACGCGGCCCCAGCTCATATCGGTGATGTGCAGCAGGCCATCCATGCCGGAGAGGTCCACGAAAGCACCGAAATCGGTGATGTTCTTGACCTGCCCCTTCACGCGGTCGCCAATCTTGACCGTCTCCAGGAAACGCTGGCGCTGCTCGCTGCGCTCGGCTTCGATGACCTCGCGGCGGGAGAGAACGATGTTCTTGCGCTCGTCGTTCACCTTCACAATCTTGAATTCGTACACATTGCCCACGAATTCGTTGAGATCCTTCGGGGGGATGATGTCCACCTGAGAGCCGGGAAGGAAAGCTTCCACGCCGACGTTGACCATAAGACCACCCTTCACGACGCTCTTAACCTTACCCTTAACCAGACCGCCGTCCTTATATACGGCCACAATCTTGTCCCAGTTCTGCTTGTGGGCAGCCTTTTCTTTGGAAAGTACGACGAGACCCTCGTCGTTCTCAAGGCTCTCGAGGAGAACCTCGATTTGATCGCCCACTTCGATTTCCTCGTCCTCGAACTCAGAAACGGGGATAACACCCTCGGACTTATAACCAATGTCCACGAGGACAACCTGGGGGCGGATTTCAAGGATGGTACCGTTGACGATATCGCCCTTGCGGAAAGACGGAAGCTTGGAATCGATCAAAGCCTCCAATTCGGAATTACTCATTATAATGATGTTTTAGGTTGATATTGTTGGCGTTTTATCCGGCGTGGCCCCACCACCGGCAGCTATCGGGGCTCCTGTAAAGCAGCCGGGCGGAAAAACGGTGCGGTATTTTACACACGGGAGTATGGCTTAGCAAGCCTTTTTTCAACAAACAAAGCAGAATTCTGGGCATACAGGCGGGTTATCCCCGGAGCTGGCACTCAAACTGGCGGAATTGGATAGCCTCGTACACATCCTGAGCCGTGGGGAACTCGTGCCCGGCGAGGTCGGCAATGGTGCGAGCCACGCGAAGAATGCGGTCGAAGGCACGAGCGGAGAGGGAGAGCTGTTCCACAGCATCCAGCAGGAGCCGGCGGAGCTGGGGTGAGAGCGGGCAAAATTGCTGCAATTGTTTGCCGCTCAACTGGGCATTTCGGGAGATTCCGCAGGTGGCATAGCGTTGCAGCTGGAGGCTTCTTGCCGCCAACACCCGCCGGCGAATGGCAGCACTGTTTTCTCCATTCGGGCGGGAGAGAAGGCTGGAGGGTTCCACTGCGGGAACCTCCAAAATAAGATCGAAGCGATCCAGCAAGGGACCGGAAATCTTTTTGCGGTAGCGGGCCACCTCCCCGGGGGAGCAGCGGCAACGGTGCCGGGAATCCCCCAGAAATCCGCAGGGGCAAGGATTCATCGCCGCCACGAGCATGAAAGAACAGGGAAAATCCATGCTGTTTCCGGCGCGGGAAATGGTTACTCTTCCGCCTTCCAAAGGCTGGCGCAGAGTTTCGAGCGTATGGCGGGAAAATTCCGGCAGTTCATCCAGAAAAAGAACACCATGATGAGCAAGGGATACCTCCCCGGGGGTGATATTACTGCCGGAGCCTCCCCCCATCAGCCCCATCTCGGAGATGGTATGGTGCGGAGCGCGGAAGGGGCGGTGCTGTAAAAGCCCGCCGGCTCGGGGTAACAGCCCGCAAACAGAATGAATGGCACTGGACTCCAATGCTTCCGCCTGCGTAAGCGGAGGAAGAATCCCCGGCAGGCGCACAGCCAGCATGCTTTTGCCACTCCCCGGGCTGCCGCACATGAGCAGGTTATGCCCACCGGCGGCGGCAATCTCCATCGCACGGCGTGCATAGGGTTGCCCTTTCACCTCGTCAAAATCCGGCATATCTTCTTCCAAGGGCGTGGCTTCTCCGCCCTTACACGGCTTGTAAGAGGCTCTGTCCGCAAGTACATTCCATGCTTGGAGCAAGCTCTCCACGGCATACACCTCCAGTCCCTCCACCATGGCGGCCTCCGCTGCATTTTCCGGAGAAACCATCATATACTTCCTTCCGGCTGCGCGTGCCGCCACGGCCAGCGGAAGCACGCCGCGCACGCCACGCACCATACCATCCAGCGCCAGCTCCCCCACCATGCACCACTCTTCCAAGCCGGAGGGAATTCTGCGGCGGCGGGAGGGGGGCACATCCTCGTAATTCTGCTGAATCGCCATTTCGAGAGCAAGAGCAATGGGGAGGTCAAATCCGGGGCCCTGTTTCCGCACATCTGCCGGGGCAAGATTCACCGTCACCTGCACTTCTGCCGGGAGAAAGAAATCGCTATTAATCAGAGCGGAGCTTACGCGCTGATTGCTCTCCCGCACGGCGGCATCCGGCAAGCCCACCACCACAATGCGCCCCTGCTCTTTGAGCTTGAGGGCATCCACCTCCACCTGCACCTCGAATCCTTCGATTCCGGCTACCGCCGCAGAATGTAAACGAACAATCATATTCTCCCCCTTAAAATCTAGCGAACAATGACACACGAGCCCACGGCCAGTTTATCGAAAAGAATGCTGCAAGCCTCCTCCGGAATACGCACACAGCCATGGGAATCCGTTTCCCGCTGTACCTTCCCCACATGCATCCCGATGGGGCCGTTAAAACGCATCCAGTACGGCATATCCGCCCCTTCGAACACTGCACCGGGAGGCGGGGTATCATCGGCAGAAATGTTCCGCTCCACCACCCGCTTACCATCCGCACTCATGAAAGATCCATAACGGTTAGAGCGATATTCGCGCACCTTCTGGCTAATGCGGAACGAACCCGCCGGGGTTTCCTGCCCGCCAATGCGCCCGGAGCATACCGGGAAATCCATGGCAATGTGCCCACGAATATACAAGCGTCCGCGCTGCTCCTCCAGCAGCACCTCCACATGGGACTGCGCAGGGGCATAATCGGCCAAAGCGGAGCCATACCACACATCGCGAGTGTTGCGGTATTCCGGGTGGGCAATAAACGCCTCGAACGTACTGGGCAGTTTTTTGCCGCGAGCCTCCTCCTCCAGCTTATCTCCCATGGCGTAGAAATCCGCAGCCGTAGGGACTGATTGCTGTCGGCAGGAAAACACCAAACAGGGAAGCAGAATAATGGGCAGCAGTTTCATCACGAGAGGCGATAAGATTCCAAGCGAGCCGCAAATTCCTTAGGTAAAATAGCCTCCACCAATGCATCGTTTCCTTCGTACTCGGTGGATAGCACCTTTCCATCCCGGTGCATAATGGCAATGATGCGACTTTCCGCCAGCGGGATACGGTAGCGCTGTTTTTCCACACGGTGGGAGAGCATCTCCACGCAAGCGGCCAGCAAAGCCTCCACCCCCTGTTCTTGGAGTACGCTCATACTCAGGCTGGGGCAATCCACCTTGGCTTGGAGAGCCGCCAGAGTTGATTCCCGCAACTCCTCGGGAATCAAATCGCACTTATTCCACACCACCACCATGGGCTTATCCGCCGCTCCCAGCTCGGCCAGCACCTCGCAGGTAGTTTCGTAATGCCGCAGGGCATCGCGGTCTCCGGCATCCACCACCTGAATCAGGAAATCTGCCAGTACAGCCTCCTCCAAGGTGGATTTGAAAGCCTCCACCAAGCGGTGGGGCAAATTGCGGATAAAACCCACAGTATCCGTAATCACCAAAGGCTGGCCATCCGGCAATTCAATCTTACGGCTTGTCGTTTCCAGCGTGGCAAAGAGGATGTTCTGAGCCAGCACTCCGGCTCCGGTCATCAAATTCAGCAGGGAGGATTTACCGGCATTCGTGTACCCCACAATAGCCGCAGTAGGAATCCCCTGGCGCGTGCGCTCCTTGCGCTGCGTGCCACGCTGGCGGCGCACGATTTCCAGCTCCGCACGAATAGCCTCTATGCGCTCATGCGCCAAGCGGCGGTCCACCTCAATCTGCTTTTCACCCTCCCCGCGAGCCGCAGCACCGCCACCCTTGCCACCGCCGGAGCCACCGCGCTGGCGGTCCAAATGCTTCCACATACCCGCCATACGCGGCAAGGCATACTGCATGCGTGCCAAATCCACCTGCATCACGGCTTCGCGCGTGCGGGCACGTTTAGCGAAGATATCCAGAATGACCTCCTCACGGTCAATCACCGTTACATTAGTCAGCTTTTCCCATTCCCGCTGCTGGGAGGGGGAAAGCAAATTATCAAAAATCACGCAATCGGCCTCCAACTCCTGCACACGGGCACGGATTTCCTCCGCCTTCCCCACACCGCACAGATATTTAGCCTGAATCTCGCGGGTAAACTCCAGCATGGTACCCACAATACCAATACCCAGATTCCCTACAAGGTCCTCCAGCTCTGCCAGCAGCGCCGTGCGCTCCCGCCGGGAATCCCCCGGCATACCCAGCCCCACGAGCAGGGCCCGCTCCACCATATCCGGCTTTTCGCGAATTTCAAACGACATCGGCAGTGGGGATTCAGTTAAACGAACGGGACGTACTCACCGGGATATCGCGCAGGTACTCAGGATTGTAGGAATTACACGCGCACTCCCCGCAAGCGGAGAGTGCAAAACTCGTTACAAGCCCGGCCAAAAGGGTAAAAAGCAGCTTCATGCCACTTATTGAACCTCATCTCGGCAGGAGAATCAAGCTCAAATATGGCATCAGGCCGGATTCTCCGGGGAATCGCTTCCCTCCTCCATCTTCTGAATACGCAGCAAGGCCGCATCAATATCCTCGCAAATATTTTCTGCATGCAGCTCGCTCATAAAAGGAGAATCCCGGCGAATCACCTTCATCGGCTGGGGCTGCACACCGCAAAGCAACAGCGTAATCCCGCGGTCGTGGCAATAACGTTGGAAATCCTCCAGCACATGCAGGCCGGAAGCATCCAATGCCGGCACCAAGCGCAAACGCAGCAGCACGTACTTGATGTCCGCGCGAATCGTGCGGAACACTCGGTCCTTAAACTGCTCCACAGCACCAAAAAAGAACGGTCCCTGCACATCGAAAATTTCCACATTAGAGGGCACTTGGCGCAGGTAACGGGAGCGGGACGGTTGCTCCTCCGGGTCCTCGCCCTCAATTTCCCGGCTAATACTCTCCACATTGCTAATCTGAGCCATGCGCCCAATAAACAGCAGCGCAGCCAGCACCACGCCCACCTCCACGGCCACCACCAAATCAATCAGCACCGTCAGGATGAACGTAATGCACAGCACCACCGCATCCTGGCGGGGGCCACGCAGCAAGTGCGCAAATGTTTGCACCTCCGCCATGTTCCAGCACACCACCAGCAGAATCCCGGCCAGTGCGGCCAAGGGAACCATCGCGGCATATTGCCCGGCCAAAATCAAAATCAGCAGTAAAGTAATGGCATGAATAATACCGGAAACGGGCGTCTTACCACCGGCGCGAATATTGGTCGCCGTGCGGGCAATAGCTCCTGTGGCAGGAATACCGCCAAAGAGTGCGGAGGCGATGTTACCCACGCCCTGCCCCACCAGCTCCGTATTCGGATGGTGGCGGGACCCCGTCATACCATCCGCCACACTGGCGCTCAGCAGGGATTCGATAGCTGCCAGCAGCGCAATCACAAACGCAGGCTGAATCAACTTCGGCAAATTGCTCCAATCAAAATCCGGCAATCCGGGGGCAGGCAAACCTTGCGGCAGCTCCCCAAAGCGGGAACCTATCGTCTCCACCGGCAGGGAAAACACCTGGCACACCACCGTACTGAGCAGCATGGCTATCAGCATGAATGGCAAACGCGGGCACACGCGTTTGATGGTGATGATGGTAGCCACCGTCAGCACAGAAAGCATCACAGCCCACGGGTTAATCGTCCCGATATATTGGAAATAGCAGCTCCATTTCGCAAAAAATTCGGCAGGTATATGCCCATCTATCTGTAAACCGAGCAAATCCTTAATCTGCGTGCAGAAAATCGTAACAGCAATACCGCTGGTAAACCCTGTGGTTACCGGGTAGGGAATAAACTTGATTAGGGACCCCATGCGGCATACCCCGAACAGGATAAGGAATATACCGGCCAACAAAGTACACAGCACCAAGCCGCTGAAGCCAAAACTCCCGACCACCCCGGCAATCAGCACCACAAAGGCTCCCGTAGGCCCGCCAATTTGGTACTTGCTCCCCCCCAGCAGAGAAATCATAAACCCGGCCACCACAGCCGTCACCAAACCCGTGGAGGGAGTAATGGAACTACTGCCGCAAGCAATTGCGAAAGCCATGGCCAGCGGCAAAGCCACCACACCCACGGTTAACCCCGCAGATAAATCCGAGAAAAGAGTCTTCCTATTATAATTCCGGAGGCAATGAATCAGACTTGGAGCGTGCATAACGGAACAGGCTTTGTTATACTCCCCCCCCACGAGTATGTAAAGAAAAAATGGCTGATTTTCGTGCTTTTTGCCTCAATTTCCACTTTTTTTTGCTGTACATTTAATATAGGGTATGATATGGAAAAAACCATGCTCAGGAAACACCTACTGAACATCCTCGCCATCGCACTTTTTGCCGGTACCACCGTGCATGGCAGCGTGGAGGCCATGAAGAATACGCAGTTTCCGCAAAAAGGCAAAGAAGCCGTACTCAGTTTCGGAGGCGAAGGCGGGCGCGATTTTATGCTGGATGGCAACCCCTTCCAGATACGCTCCGGGGAGATGCACCCGCAACGCATTCCCCGCAGCCACTGGCGCCACCGCATTCGCGCAGCCAAAGCCATGGGGCTCAACACTATAGCTTTCTATACCTTCTGGAATGATTTGGAGCCGGAGGAAGGGAAATGGGATTTTTCGGGGCGCAAGGATATCGGGGCCTTTATCGACATGTGCCAAGAGGAAGGCATGTGGGTACTTTTCCGCCCCGGTCCCTATGTATGCGGCGAATGGGATTTAGGCGGTCTACCCACCTACCTTATTCAGAAGGACGTAAGCCCCCTGCGCTGCACCACTAACCCCGAGTTTATGGAGGCCCAAACACGCTATTTGGAAAAAATGGCCAAGATAGCCATTCCCCGCCTCAGCAAAAACGGCGGTCCCATACTCATGATTCAGTTGGAAAACGAATACGGCAGCTACAACTCACCCCACGATGAGAAAGCCTACATCGAATGGCTGCGCGATTATTGGAGCAAAAAAGGCGCCGGTCCTTTCTACCTCTCGGAAGGCTCCTCCCCGCACCACCTGCGCTTTGTCATCCCCGGGGTAGCCGTCGGTCTGGACCCGGCTGACCATGCCGGGCAAATGCAGCATGCTTTGCGTCTGGCTCCCGGCGTGCCCGTTTTCTCCAGCGAAACATATCCCGGCTGGCTGCGCCACTGGGGGGAGGGTAACTGGGCGCCTTCCCGCAACACGCTCAACTCCGTCCGCTGGTATATGAAAGACGGCATCTCCTTTAACCTCTTTGTGCTGCACGGCGGCACCAGTTTCGGGCTCACTGCGGGGGCTAACTCCAATGGGGACGGCACCCATTTCCAACCGGATTTGACCAGCTACGATTACGGCTCCCCCATAGGAGAACACGGCAACTTAACACGCGAATACCACGAGTACCGCGACATCATCACCAAGGCGCTGCCCGGGGTGGATATTCCCCCTCCCCCGGCCACACCGGAATGCATCTCCATCCCGGCTTTCACGCCGAAGAAAAAATGCACCCTCTTCCAACTCCGCACCCGCCGGAGCCGGGAAAAGGCATACACCCAACTCCCCACGCTGGAAAGCCAAGGACAAAACCAAGGGCTGGCCATTTACACCGCCACCATCCCCGCCGGGAAAGAGCAGCCCCTGCATGCCACAGCGCACGACCACGCCCTTGTCTATTTGGACGATACTTTTCTGGGCTCCCTGGACCGCATGGCCGGCACCAAGCAAATCAACATCCCGGCCAGAACCTCCAAAAAACGCCTGCGCATCGTGGTGGATACGTTCGGCCATGTCAACTTCTCCCGCTATACGGAGCAGGACCGCAAGGGACTTCTGGGCGAGGTCAAACTCGGCGATACCCTCCTCACCGATTGGCGCATGCGCCTTCTCCCCATGCAGAGGGAACCCCGCCAAGGCAGGAAAAACCAAGCTAAAGGACTGGGCGGCTTGTACCAAGCCTCCCTGCACCTCAACGTTGTGGCCGATACCTTCCTCGATATGAGCCAATGGCAAAAAGGCTATGTATGGGTAAACGGTCACGCACTGGGCCGCTACTGGAACATTGGCCCCCAAGAGCGCCTGTACTGCCCGGGCGAATTCCTCCGCCAAGGGGACAACACCATTACCGTGCTGGACCTCTATGCAGAACAGCCAGCCCCCATTACCGGAGAGCCGGAGCGCAACCTGGAAATAAAAAAACACACAAAGAGCCTCAACAACAACTGGTAACACCTCTTTAGCGCGGCATATCACCCACCGGGCCGAAACAATCCCGGGCAGCCCCATCAAAACTATCGGGGCCGCCCGGGGATTTTTTTTACCCAAACACCCTTTAAACAACCGAACAGAGGCACAAACAGAACATTATCCCCTTTCCATCCCCCTCTTTTGCCGTTTTTTTTCTGCTTTAAGCGTAATTTTATCCTTTTTCACTTGAAATACAGCAACAGCATGCTAACATAAAGACCTATGAACAAAACTCAACTTGTTGACTGCATTCAGGCTAAACTCGGTGAAGGCGCTACCAAGAAATGTGCCGAAGCTGCGCTGAGCGCGGTTCTGGACGCCATCAAGGACGCAGTCCGCACGGACAAAGTTCAGCTCGTAGGTTTCGGTACGTTTGAGATGAAGACCCGCGCTGCCCGCACGGGACGCAATCCGCAGACGGGTGAGGCCATGAAGATTGCTGCTTCCCAAACACTTTCCTTCAAGCCCTCCTCTGTCTTCAAAACGGTGGTTCCCACCAAAAAAAACTGCAAAAAGAAGAGCTGTGCCAAGAAAAAGTAAAACCGGATATTCCGATTCCTTTACCAGCCGCCATGCCTCTTCGGCATGGCGGCTTTTTCTGTTAGCATTTCAAAATATCCGCCTGCGGAACTTTAGGATTTACTTGTGGTGCCAAATATGCTAAAAATACCGCGCTATGGACTTAGAGCAACGAGAAATCAGCGCAGAAACCATTTCCCCTCATTTTGAGCAGTATTTCGGGCACAAGCCCGTAGTTGTTTCTGCCTCCCCGGGACGAGTCAACCTCATCGGCGAGCACACCGATTACAATAACGGCTTTGTGCTTCCCATGGCTCTCAATAATATCAATGTAGTAGCTGTGGCGCCCTCCCCCACCGGCAAACATCGTTGGATTGGCGCCATCGGCGACACGATGATTGAAATCGCCCCGGAGAATGCCACTAAACCCGGCGAACCATTCTGGAGCAACTATGTACGCGGTGTCATCTGCATGTTAGAGCGCCGCGGCATCAAGGTGCCGCCCGTGGATATGCTTATCGATTCCAACGTACCGCGCGGTGGTGGTCTTTCCTCCAGCGCCGCTTTCGAGGTTTCTACCTGCACAGCACTCGCCGCCCTTTGCGGTGCGGATGTCTCCCCCACGGAGAGAGCCCTCATCGGCCAGGCCACGGAGCATGAATTCGTCAATGTTCCCTGCGGCATTATGGACCAATTCATCTCCGCCAACGGGCGTAAAGACCATGCCCTCATGCTGGACTGCAAGGATCTTTCCTACAAACTCATCCCCATGACGGACTCCTCCGTAAGCGTCCTCGTCATCGATTCCGCCGTGAAACACTCTCTGGCCGATGGCGGCTACGCCTCCCGCCGCAAAAACTGCGAGGACGCCTGCACCATTCTGGGCATCTCCTCCCTGCGCGAAGCCACGCTGGACATGCTGGAGGAACGCAAGGGCGATTTGGGGGATCTCTGCTACCGCCGTGCCCGCCACGTCGTGGGCGAAAACATCCGCGTAGCCTCCTTTGCCGAGGCCCTGCAAAAGAGCGATTGGGAAGCGGCCGGCATGGCCATGCGCGCCTCCCACGCCTCCCTCAAAGATGATTTCGAAGTCTCCTGCGCCGAGGTGGACACCCTCGTCTCTCTGGCAGACACCATCCCCTCTGCGGCTTCCGTATACGGAGCCCGCATGACGGGCGGCGGCTTCGGCGGCTGCATCGTGGCACTCGTCAAGAGCGATGCCGTGGAACAGGTAGCCGAGGAAATGATCGAAGCCTACCGCAACACGCTGGGCATCGAAACCACCTACCTCATCACCCGCCCCGGAGAAGGTGCACGCGTGCTTTACCAAGCCTAATTTCAGAAAAACAACTCCATACTCTTATGAAAAAAATCGCAACCATGCTGGGCGCACTCGCGCTCATGACAGGCAGCGCTCTGGCACAGGACGCTGCTCCCGCAACTGCGACCACCCAAGACGTACTTCCCCTTTGGGAAATGATTGTCTTCTGCGTTGTCGTGGTAGGAGTTATCGCACTGGGCATCTGGAAATCCGGAGATTCCGGGGAGCAGAGCGGTGAGGAACAGAAAGAAAAAGGCGCTGCCGATTATTTCTTGGCCGGGCGCGGCCTGAGCTGGTGGCTCGTAGGCTTCTCCCTGCTGGCAGCCAACATCTCCACAGAGCAATTCGTGGGCATGAGCGGCCAATCCGCCGACTGGCTGGGGCTTGCCATTGCCGGCTATGAGTGGCTTGCCGCCATCGTGCTGGTCATCGTCGCCTTCACCTTCCTGCCCATGCTGCTCAAGCGCGGCGTATTCACCATTCCGCAGTTCCTGGAAGAGCGTTACAATGGTGTAGCCCGCATCATCATGGCACTGGTAAACCTGCTCATTCTGGTAGGCGTGCCCACCGCAGCCGTTATCTATGCCGGTGCCAGCGTTGTTTCCGTATACTTTGATTTGTCCGTCCCCACGGGCTGCCTCATCATCGCCGGTGCAGCCACCGTTTATGTATACGTGGGTGGTCTGAAAGCCTGCGCCTGGACAGACCTCATCTGGGGTGCCGCCCTCATCGTCGGTGGCGGCGTGGTGGCCTACTTTGCCATCATGGCACTCGGCGCCTACCCGACCCTGCCGGACAACGTTGTGGCCACCGCCGTCTCCACGGCTAACACCGGTGCAGACGCCCTCGCCTCCACCGGCTCCCAATTTAGCGATGGTCTCAGCCGCATGTTCAACCTGAACGCCGGCGATGTCAGCGGAGCCACCAACGGCATCGGCGGCAAATTGCACATGATGCGCGAAGCCAACGACCCCGTCATGCCCTGGACGGTTTACCTCCTCGGCCTCTGGATTCCCAACTTCTTCTATTGGGGGCTGAACCAGTACATCATGCAGCGCACCCTCGCCTCCAAGAGCTTGGAGGAAGGCCAGCTCGGTATCGTATTTGCAGCCTTCCTCAAGCTGCTCATCCCCTTCGTGGTCATCATCCCCGGCATCTTGGCATACAACCTCTTCCGCGATGACCTCGCCAAGAAGGCCGACGACAACAGCGCCGCCATCGTGCAGGCCGCAGAAGCCACCGGCAAGAAAGTCATTTACGACATCGCCGCCAGCCGCCTCGTGCGCGAGGACGCCACAGCCTCCTCCGTGGACTACCTGCGTAAGAACCTCGGCACCGTAGGCGCCGTGGAGCAAATGGCAGCATTGGAAGCCAAAGCCGCAGAGCTAAGCGCCCTGCCCGCCTCCGATATAGCCGGCCGCAACGCCAAAGCTGCGGAACTGCTCGCCATCGAAAAAGCGGCCACCTCCGCCGCCCGAGCCAACACCACGGAATACACCGTCACCACCACCATGGCAGCTTACCAGTACGACTACGCCTTTGCCACCCTACTGCGCAAACTGCTGCCGGGCACCGGCTGGGCATGGTTCGTACTTGCCGCCCTCTTCGGCGCCGTAGTAAGCTCCCTTGCCTCCATGTTGAACTCCGCTTCCACACTCTTCACCATGGACCTGTACAACAAGGCTAAGGAAGTAACCAGCGGCAAACCCGCCTCCGATAAACAACTCGTAGCCGTGGGTAAAGTGGCCGTGCTGGTATGCGCCGTCATCGCCACCGTCGTTGCCCCCTTTCTGGATAACCCCGCCTTCGGTGGCATCTTCACCTTTATTCAGGAATTCCAGGGCTTCCTCAGCCCGGGCGTACTGGCCGTATTCCTCTTTGGCTTCTTCGTGCCCAAGTGCCCCCGCGTCTTCGGCTGGTTAGGCATCGTTATCGGAGCCGTGGCCTATGCTTCCTTCAAGTGGGTAAGCATTCTGGGCTGCACGGATTCCTCCTTCCTCAACCGCATGGGCTACTCCCTCATCGTGGTTTGCGTGGTGGGTCTCATCCTCACCATCATCAACCACCTCAAGGGAGGCGAAGCCGTGGTACTGGAAGACAAGGGCATCATCGAAATGAAGACATCCGGCCGTGCCAAGGGCTTTGGTATCGCCGTTGTCATCGCCACCGTGGCCCTTTACATCCTCTTCTGGTAAACCCACCGGAACAAAAACATCCCTTTCGGGGCAGTTGCCATTCCCGGCAACTGCCCCTTTTTCATCGCATCAACACCAGAACCCCGCCGCCGCCTCCACCCCCTGCAAATCCACATACCGCGTCCGCAGC